>NZ_JBXASS010000012.1:0-111656 GCF_058809565.1 Dermacoccus sp. MPR-E5
GCTACCGAGGCCGGCGCCCCATCGCCGCCACAACACCCGAAATCACCCAACTCAACCCCACGTGACTCCAATCAGGTGGGCAGGAATCGCGGATGTGGACGAAAATTGCAGGTGGGGCGGGGTCAGGCGATGCGGTCGATGACGATGTCACGCGGCGTGGATGACCCGGCGTCGGCGCTGATGTCGTAGCTGCCGTCGAGGGCGGCCACGGCGCGCTCGAAACGCTCCGGCGTGTCGGTGTGCAGCGTCATGAGCGGCGTGCCGGCGCTGACGGTGTCGCCGGGCTTGGCGTGCAGTTCGATGCCCGCGCCGGCCTGCACCGGGTCCTCCTTGCGCGCACGGCCCGCGCCGAGTCGCCACGCCGAGACGCCGACGGCGAGTGCGTCGAGGCGCGTCAGCACGCCGTCGCTCGGTGCGGTGATGACGTGCGACTCCTTCGCCACGGGCAGTTCGGCGTCGGGGTCGCCGCCCTGCGCGGCGACCATGCGGCGCCACGCGTCCATCGCACGCCCGTCGCGCAGCGCTGCGCGCACGGCCGCTTCGTCCTGGGGCCGACCGGCGCCGGCGAGCATCTCGACGGCGAGTGCCACCGTGAGGTCGACGACGTCCTTCGGGCCGCCCCCGGCGAGCACCTCGACCGATTCGCGCACCTCGAGAGCGTTGCCGGCCGTCAGCCCGAGCGGCGTCGACATGTCGGTCAGCAGCGCGACCGTGTCGACGCCGGCGTCGTTGCCGAGGTCGACCATCGTGCGCGCCAGTTCGCGGGCGTCGTCCTGCGTCTTCATGAACGCACCCGAGCCGACCTTGACGTCGAGCACGAGCGCGCCCGTGCCCTCGGCGATCTTCTTGCTCATGATCGAGCTGGCGATGAGCGGGATGGCCTCGACGGTGCCCGTCACGTCACGCAGCGCGTACAGCTTCTTGTCGGCGGGTGCCAGCCCGTCACCGGCGGCGCAGATGACGGCGCCGACCTCGTCGAGCTGACGCATCATCTCGGCGTTCGTCAGCCCTGCACGCCACCCGGCGATGGCCTCCATCTTGTCGAGCGTGCCGCCGGTGTGACCGAGCCCGCGGCCCGACAGCTGCGGCACGGCGACGTCGAACACCGCGACGAGCGGCGCGAGCGGCAGCGTGATCTTGTCGCCCACTCCCCCGGTCGAGTGCTTGTCGGCCGTGGGCACGCGCAGGGACGAGAAGTCCATCCGCTCACCGCTCGCGATCATCGCTGCGGTCCAGCATGCGATCTCGTCCCGCGTCATGCCGTTGAGCAGGATCGCCATGGCCATCGCCGACATCTGCTCGTCCGCGACGGCGCCGCGTGTGTAGGCGTCGATGATCCAGTCGATCTCGTCGCGGCTCAACGTGCCGCGGTCGCGCTTCGTGCGGATGAGGTCGACGGCGTCGAACGCCTCGTGGGTGGAGGCAGCGGAGGTCATGATTCGCCTTTCAGCTGGGCGGCGGAGGTGGCGACGGCGTCGAGGTTGGTGACGCCGAACGCGTGCGGAAGGAGCTCGACGAACGGCAGCGGGTCGCGCCCGTCCATGTCGATGAGCAGGCCAGGTGAATCGACGGACGGCGCCACGGCGTGCTCGGCGAGCACCTGTCGGCAGCGTCCACACGGCGTGATCGGGGTGCCGTTGCCGTCGACGCACGACAGCGCGACGAGCCGCTCGCGCGCCGCAGTCGCATCGACGACCGGGCCCGCCCCGCCGTCAGACAGGCCGGCGTCGGAACAGTCTGCGCCGGCCATCGCGTTGTCAGCCACACCAGCGTTCACACCCCCGCCGAGACCGTCTCGGTCAGACGTGTTCAACAGTGACGACACAAGCCCGCACTCGGCGCACAGCGCGACGCCATAGGCGGCGTTCTCGACGTTGCAGCCGGTGAGCACGCGACCCGAGGTCGTGAGCGCGGCGACGCCGACCGGGAACCGGCTGTAGGGCACGTAGGCGCGCCGCGACGCGGCGATGGCCTCGGAGCGCAGGTGCGCCCAGTCGGGTGTCTGCGCAGCCGAGGCCGTCACGCGTGAGTGCTCGCTCACCCGGCTTCACCCTTGCGGTAGACGTCACCGTCGGCCGCCGGCATGCGAAGGTGCTGGCTGGCGAACGCCATGACGAGCAGGGTGACGACGTATGGCGCCGTGCTCGTGAGGTTCGGGTCGATCGTGTTCGAACCGAAGTACCAGCTCAGCACGAGCACCGCCGTCACCGCCAGGATCACCGCCGGCAGCACGCGACGACGCACCGCCATCCAGATCGCGCCGACGATGACGCCCGCGCCGACGAGCAGCAGCAGCGCATGCACCTGGTCGCCGCCGCGCAGCTGCAGCGCCTGCGTGTAGCCGAACAGCAGCGCGCCGAGGGCGGTGCCGAGCGGCATCCAGTTGCCGAAGATCATCGCGGCGAGACCGATGTACCCGCGCCCGCCGGTCTGGCCCTGCTGGAAGCCGTCGGAGGCGACCATCGCGAGGAAGCCGCCGCCGAGGCCGGCGAGGGCGCCGGAGACGAGCACCGCGATCGTCTTGTAGAGGTAGACGTTGACGCCGAGCGTCTCGGCGGCCTGCGGCGCCTCACCGCAGCTGCGCAGACGCAGACCGAACGGCGTGCGCCACAGCACGTACGCTGTCGCCGCGATGAGCAGGACGGTGATGAGCGTCAGCCACGACACGTTCGTCAACAGGCCGCCGAGGATGCCGGCGAGGTCGGAGACGAGGAACCAATGCTTGCCCTCGAGATCCGACAGCGCTGACGAACCGGGCACGGTGAACGTGCCGATGTCCGGCAGGCTGGGGCTCTGCGTCGCACCGCCGCCGGGCAGGCTCGAGAAGAAGCGTTCGGCGAGGAACTTCGTCAGGCCCGCGCCGAGCAGGTTGATCGCGACACCGGAGACGATCTGGTCGACGCCGAAGAACACCGTCGCGATGGCGTGCAGCACGCCGAACAGCATGCCGCCGGCGATCGCTGCGATGACGCCCGCCCACGCGCCCCAGTGGTAGGCCGCGTATGCCGCCGACCAGGAGCCCATGATCATCATGCCCTCGAGCCCGATGTTGACGACGCCCGCGCGCTCGGACCACAGACCACCGAGGCCCGCCAGCGCGAGCGGGACGGCGGCGACGACGGCCGCGGAGATCGCGTTGGCCGAGTCAATGTCGTTGACGCCCGTCGCGACACGCAGCACGGACAGCGCGACGAGGATGCCGAGCAGGCCGAGCGGCAGCAGGGCCTTGCGACCGAGACGGCGGGTGATCCCTGCCGTGGGTCGGGTTGCGACGGTGCTCATGCGCTCGCTCCTGCGGTGTTTCCGGCGGCCAGTTCCGCGGCGACGTGGCGCTGTTCGATGCTCTTGTCCCAGCGGCGCACGAGTTCGTACGCGATGACGACGGCGAGCACCATGACGCCCTGGATGATGTTGACGAGGGAGGCGTTGACGCCGGCGTTGATCTGCAGCGCGTCGGACTGGCCGTTGAGGTAGGCCCACAGCAGCGCACCGAACGCGATGCCGATCGGGTTGTTGCGTCCGATGAGTGCGACGGCGATGCCCGCGAAGCCGAGACCGCTCTGGCTGTTGGAGCCGTAGTTGTAGTCCTGGCCGAACAGCTGCGGCATGCCGACGAGACCGGCGACGGCGCCCGACATCAGCATCGCGGAGATCGTCATGCGCTTGACGTTGACACCGCTCGCGACGGCCGCGGATTCCGACGTGCCCGTCGCGCGCAGGTCGAAGCCGAAGCGCGTGCGGTTGATGACGAACCAGTAGACCAGGCCGACGATGACGGCGAGGATGCCGAGGCCGTAGATCGGCCCACCGGACAGGTTCGCGAGCGCCGGCACGTGCGAGCTGTCGGGGATGCTCTTCGTCACCGTGGCGTTCGATCCGGGCGTGCGATCGGCGACCTTGTTGAGCAGCCACGCGACAACACCCGTCGCGATCGAGTTGAGCATGATCGAGCTGATGACCTCGGACACGCCGCGCGTCACCTTGAGCACGGCGATGATCCCGGCCCAGACCGCGCCGACGAGCATCGCGAGCAGCAGCGCGAAGATGACGTTGAGGAAGCCCGGGAGCCAGCCCTGCGCCGCGAAGAGCGCGGCGGCGAACGCGGCGACGCGGTACTGGCCGTCGACGCCGATGTTGAACAGGTTCATCCGGAAGCCGATGGCGACGGCGACGCCCGACAGGTACAGCACGGCGGTGTCGTTGATGATCGCCTCGGTGACGCCCGGCATCGGCGAGGACAGGAACACCTGCCACACCGGCCCGACGGAGTTTCCGAGCGCGAGCAGGACGATCGACGTCAGCACCACGGCGATGGCGATGGCGAGCAGCGGCGCGGCGAGCGCGACGCCGACGCGGCGGAGGGTGGAGTTCATCGGACGGTGTCCTCGCTCGTGCCGGCGGCGGTGGCGCCGGTCGTGTTCTCGGTCTTCGAGGTCGTGGGAATGCGTGCGCTCGAGTCGCTCGCGTCCGAACCGGCACCCGTCATCGCGGCGCCGAGCTGTTCGGCGGTCACGTGATGGGGGTCGAACTCGCCCGACAGCCGCCCTCGCAGGATGACTCGGATCGTGTCGGACAGGCCGATCAGTTCGTCGAGGTCGGCGGAGATGAGCAGCACGGCAAGACCTTCGCGGCGTGCGTCCTTGATGTGATCCCAGATCGCGGCCTGCGCGCCGACGTCGACACCGCGCGTCGGGTGCGCGGCGACGAGGACGCGCGGTGCGTGCGACATCTCGCGCCCGAAGATGAGCTTCTGCTGGTTGCCGCCCGACAGCGACCCGGCGGTCACGTCGATGCTCGGCGTGCGCACGTCGTACTCGCTGACGATGCGCTGCGTGTCCTCCTTCGCCGCGCCGGGCGTGAGGCGCCAGCCCTTGCTCGCGGGGGCCTGTCGCTGGTGGCCGAGCATGCGGTTCTCCCACAGCGGCGAACCGAGCAGCAGCGCGTGACGGTGACGGTCCTCGGGGATGTAGCCGACCCCGCTGTCGCGGATCTGCTTCGTCGGCCAGGTCGTGACGTCGTCGTCGCCGATGACGACGTGGCCGCTGTCGGCACGGCGCATGCCGAGGATCGTCTCGACGAGTTCGGCCTGGCCGTTGCCCTCGACACCGGCGATGCCGACGACCTCGCCGGCGCGGATGACGAGGTCGATGTTCGACAGCAGCGCCGGGCCGCCGGCGCGGTCGGCGAGCGTCAGCCCGTCGAGGCGCATGACGACGCGGTCGGTGACGGTCGATTCCTGCGTCTCGGGGGTGGGCAGCTGCGAGCCGACCATGAGTTCGGCGAGCTGCTTGCTCGTCACCGACGCGCTCTTGACGCGGTCGATCGTCGTGCCGCGGCGGATGACGGTGATGTCGTCGGCGACGCCGCGCACCTCGTCGAGCTTGTGCGAGATGAACAGCACCGTGAGGCCTTCGGCCTTCATCTCGGCGAGGTTCGCGAACAGTTCGTCGACCTCCTGCGGCACGAGCACGGCCGTCGGCTCGTCGAGGATGAGGATCTTCGCCCCGCGGTAGAGCACCTTGAGGATCTCGACGCGCTGACGGGCGCCGACGCCGAGGTCGGCGACGAGCACGTCGGGGTGGACGCCGAGCCCGTAGGCCCGCGAGATGCGCGTGATCTCCGCGCGCGCCTTCGCCCCGATGCCGTGCAGCTTCTCGGCGCCGAGGACGACGTTCTCGAGGACGGTGAGGTTGTCCGCGAGCATGAAGTGCTGGAACACCATGCCGACGCCGGCCTTGATCGCGTCCTTCGGCGACGAGAACGAGACCTCGTCACCGTTGATGCGGATCGTGCCCTCGTCGGGCTTCTGCACGCCGTAGAGGATCTTCATGAGCGTCGACTTGCCGGCACCGTTCTCCCCCACGATGGCGTGGATCGTGCCGCGCTCGACCTGCAGGTACAGGTCGGAGTTCGCGACGACGCCGGGGAATCGCTTCGTGATGCCTTGCAGGTCGACGGCGAGGGGCCCCTGCGGGGGCGCGCTGACGTCGGGCGCCGCGGCCGACGTCGTCGTGGGATCGGTGGTGTCGATGACGCACACTCCTGCTCGAACCGTGAAGGCCCGGCAAGCAGAACACCCGCTTGCCGGACCTTCACCGGGTGGCGACTCAGTTGGACGGAGTCGTGGGAACCGTGATCTTGCCGTCGACGACCTGCTTCTTCAGGTCATCGACGGTCTTGAGCGTGTCGGCGGACAGGTGGTTGCCCGTCGTGGAGAGCGAGACGCCGTCCTCCTTGAGGCCGTAGACCTTGTTGCCGCCCTTGAACGAGTCGTCCTTGACCGAGTTGACGAAGTCCTCGACCGTGCCCGCGCAGCGCTTCGTCGCGGACGTCAGGACGGAGCCGGCGACGGACTTGTCAGCCGTCAGGGCCTGGTCGGAGTCGACGCCGATGGCCCACTTGCCCTTGGAGTGCGCCGAGGAGATGACGCCGTCGCCCGACTTGCCGGCCGCGGCGAAGACGATGTCGGCGCCGGACTGGAACATGGCGTCGGCAGCGGCCTTGCCGCCGGGGGTGTCGTTGAAGCCCTTGCCGTCGGAGGCGAGGTACTTCGAGTCGACCTTGATGTTCGGGTTGACCTTCTTCGCGCCCGCGATGTAGCCGGCCTCGAACTTCTGGATGAGCGGCACCTTGAGCGCGCCGACGAAGCCGATGTGGCCCGTCTTGCTCGTCTTGGCGGCCGCGGCACCGGCGAGGTAGGAGGACTCGTTCTCCTTGAAGGTGATCTGCTCGACGTTCGAGCCGGCCGACGCGGGCGTCGCGTCGTCGATGATCGCGAACTTGACGTTCGGGAACTTCTTGGCGACCTGGCCGACGGCGTTCGCGTAGACGAAGCCGACGGCGACGATCGCCTTGTTGCCCGAGGAGGCGAGCTGCGTGAGGCGGTTGACACGCGCCTGGTCGTTGTCCGACTCGGAGGCCTCGGCCGTCGTGATCGACAGGTTCGAGATCTTCTTCTTCGCGTCCTCGAGGCCCTGGTAGGAGGCGTCGTTGAAGGAATGGTCACCACGGCCACCCACGTCGAAGGCGATGGCGGCCTTGAACTGGTCGGTGCCCCCGGAGGACGAACCGGAGGACTTGTCGTTCGAACCACAGGCGGCGAGACCGGCCGTCATGGCGACGGCGGCAGCGATGGAAACAACCCGCTTCACGGGGACTCCTTGGGTCTATCGGAACGAAGGCCGCATCGTGCGTCAGCACCCGGGGCGGGCGAGCGACGTCCAGGCACGCGATGCGTGCTCACGACAGGCTTCGTCTTGGCAGAGGTGGCGCACGTCACGCCACCGGACCGGTTCAGCCTACCGGGGTCGCGCACCGGGTTGAAGCGACAACGATCCGAGGTGACCGAACCGTTATTGGGCGCCACCGCGACTCGATGAGATACAGCACACGCTCCGCCTCCGGCGGTGGGTTCTCACCGGGGCCCGCCGCGCCGCTCAGCGCGGCAACGGCGGGTCGGCGACGACGACGAGCGGGCTCGTGCGGCCCGCGCCGTCATGATCTTCGACGAGGTCGTCGACGATGTCGACGAGCGGGTCGCTCAGGCCCGCGGGTAGCGCGCCGAGGCCCTTGAGCCGCAGGACCATGCCGTCCTCGCGCGCGACGACGTCGCCGAGGCATTCCTCGAGGGCGTCCCAGTTTCCGCCGAAATAAGCGGGCAGCTCGAGCTGGCGCGCGAGAGTGCGCATGAGGTCGGGCTTGTCCGCCACCCCGGCGAGGCGCACCTCGACGAAGCCCCACCCCGCGTCCTTGCACAGCGAGCGCAACTCGTCGGACGTCGGGCCTGTCAGCCCCCGCGGCACCCAGCCGCCCTGGCCCGCCTCGATCAGCCCACGCACCGTCGCAGCCGTCATCTCTGCACCCTCCGGAAGCTCTCGTAGTGGTCGCCCGTGTAATAGATGGTGCCGTCCTTGCCTTGGATCAACCTGCGAGCGCCGCGGTCGGATTCTCCCGGCGTCTCGACGGTGTACTCGTGGTACCAGCCGCGCGGATGCTTGGGCAGGCGGCCCTCACGGTTGGCGAAGACGATGCCGTCACGCGAGTACGGGAACGGCCCCCCTGCGTCGATGAGCTTCAGCGTTGCCCGCGCCTGCGCGGGCAGCTGCGCGACGGGCACCACATCGGCGGCGTCGCCGTCACCCGATGTGGGGGCACTCGACGATGCCCGGCCCGCCCCACCCGACTTCGCACCGCCCGACCTCTCACCGGACGACGACGGGCCGTCCGAGTAGGTCACGGGCGAGAACTTCGACGACGGAGAGCTGCTCGAGCCGCCTCCTCCCCCGCGCCCGGTGAGGACAGCGAGTAGCGCGATGACGGCGAGGACGGCGAGCGCGATCGTCGCGATCTTGCGCCCGATCCCCATGCCGGCCAGGGGTGACTTGCGGGAGCTCAGGGCCACCACGTCCTTCTCGTTCGGGGGCCCGAGCCCGGGCCGGAGGTATCGACGATTTCTCGAGCGTGCTCATTGTCGCCCGGCCGCGCACTGCCGCCGCTCGTTCACCTCGGCCGGCCCGAGCGATGCCTCAGAACGCGTCGCGCGGCGTGTACTTGCCCCACACCGCGCGCAGGGCGTCGCTCACCTCACCGCCGGTGGCGCCGACGGCGTGGGCCTCTCGCATGGGCCACAGCACGTTGTCGGTTCCGGAGGCGGCGGCCTGCAGCTTCTCCAGGGCGGCGTCGACGGCGCCCTGGTCGCGGTCGGCGCGCAGCTTCGCGAGGCGTTCGCACTGCTCGGCCTCGATCGCGGGGTCGACGCGCAGCGGTTCGTACGGCTCTTCCTCGTCGAGCGTGTACTTGTTCACGCCGACGACGACCCGCTCCCCCGAGTCGATCTGCAGCGCGACGTCGTAGGCGCTCTTCTCGATCTCGTTCTTCTGGAAGCCCTCTTCGATGGCGCGCACCGCCCCGCCCTTGTCCTCGACGGCCTGGATGAGCGTCATCGCCTCCTCTTCGAGGTCGTCCGTCATCGACTCGACGACGTAGGAACCCGCGAACGGGTCGACGGTCTTCGTCACGTCCGTCTCGAACGCGAGGATCTGCTGGGTGCGCAGCGCGAGGCGGGCGGCCTTGGCCGTCGGCAGCGCGATGGCCTCGTCGTAGCTGTTCGTGTGCAGGCTCTGCGTGCCACCGAGGACGGCGCCGAGGCCCTGAAGCGCGACGCGCACGAGGTTGACCTCGGGCTGCTGGGCCGTCAGCTGTACGCCGGCGGTCTGGGTGTGGAAGCGCAGCATCTGCGACTTCGGGTTCTTCGCGCCGAACTCGTCCCGCATGATGCGCGCCCACAGACGGCGAGCGGCACGGAACTTCGCCACCTCCTCGAGCAGCGTCGTGCGCGCGACGAAGAAGAACGACAGTCGCGGCGCGAAGTCGTCGACGTCGAGGCCCGCGGCGAGCGCCGCCCGCACGTACTCCTTGGCGTTGGCGAGGGTGAAGGCGATCTCCTGCGCGGGCGTCGCCCCGGCCTCGGCCATGTGGTAGCCGGAGATGGAGATCGTGTTCCAGCGGGGTATCTCGGTGTGGCAGTACTCGAAGATGTTCGAGATGAGGCGCAGCGACTCGGCGGGCGGGTAGATGTACGTGCCGCGGGCGATGTACTCCTTGAGGACGTCGTTCTGGATCGTGCCCGTCAGCTTCGAACCCGGGATGCCCTGGCGCTCGGCAGCGAGCTGGTACATGAGCAGCAGGCTCGAGGCGGGCGCGTTGATCGTCATCGACGTCGAGACCTCGTCGAGCGGCAGCCCGTCGAACAGGACGAGCATGTCGTCGAGGGAGTCGATGGCGACGCCGACCTTGCCGACCTCACCGTGCGCGAGAGCCGCGTCGGAGTCGTAGCCCATCTGCGTCGGCAGGTCGAACGCGACGGACAACCCGCCCGTGCCGTTGGCGACGAGCTCGTGGTAGCGCTGGTTGCTCTCACGCGCCGTGCCGAACCCGGCGTACTGGCGCATCGTCCACGGGCGCCCCGTGTACATCGACGGGTACACGCCGCGCGTGAACGGGTACGAACCCGGCTCCCCCAGCCGCGTCGCGGGATCGAAGCCCGCCAGGTCGTTGGCCGAGTACACCGGCTTGAGCCCGAGGCCCGACTCGGTCGTCTGCTTGCGGTCGTCTGCGCCACTCATGAGGGCACTGTAACCCGCGTCACGTCCGAAAGGGCGGGCGGGTCACCCAGGTCACGTGCCCCGTCCGCCGGCGCAGGACGCTCTCAGGCGTGACGCGCTCGCAGCGCCGCGTTGAGATCGCGCACGAGCGCCGGGCCGCGGTAGATGAAACCGGAGTACACCTGGACGAGGTCCGCACCCGCATCGACGAGTGCGAGGCCGTCGTCGGCGGTCATGACGCCGCCGACGCCGATGATCGGCAGCTGGGTGCGCACCGACAGGAACGCGACGACGGCGCGCGCCCGGCGGGTCAACGGGGCACCCGAGAGCCCGCCTGCCTCGGCGGCCAGCGGCTGATCGGCGCGCGCGATGCCGTCGCGCGTCAGCGTGGTGTTCGTCGCGATGAGACCGGCCACCCCGGCACCGTGGGCGACGTCGAGGACGTCCTCGAGCGCGTCCTCGGTGAGATCGGGCGCGATCTTGACGAACACCGGCGTTGGGCGCGCGCCGCGCTGTTGCGCCAGGTGCGCCTCGCGCGTCGTGATGGCCTGCAGCAGTTCGAGCAGCGGGGCCTTGTCCTGCAGCGAACGCAGCCCGGGCGTGTTGGGGCTGGAGACGTTGACGGCGAAGTAGTCGGCGAGACCGGAGAGGCGTCCGAGCGACGTGAGGTAGTCGCCGACTGCCTCCTCGACGGCCGTCGTCTTCGTCTTGCCGAGGCTGACGCCGATGGGGATCTTGAGCGTGCCGGTCGCGCGCGCGGCGCTCAGGGTGTCGGCGAGCGCCTCGGAGCCGGCGTTGTTGAACCCCATCCGGTTGATGATGCCCTCGCTCGCCTTGAGGCGGAACAGCCGCGGCGTCGGATTGCCGGGCTGGGGGTGCGCCGTGACGGTGCCGACCTCGACGTACCCGAAGCCGAGCGCCTGCCAGGACGTGACGGCGACGCCGTCCTTGTCGACGCCCGCGGCGAGGCCGACGCGGCCGGGAAACCGTATTCCCGCCAGCGTCACGGGGCTCGATGGGGCGCCCAGGGCCGCGCCGAGGGCGTCGACGGCGAGGCCGTTGCCGGGCAGGGCGCCGAGCTGCGCCATCGCCGTGATCGTCGCGTGGTGCGCCGCTTCGGCGTCTCCCCCGCCGATGCGGAACAGCGCGGGGCGCAGCGCCTTCTCGTACCCGTGGGTGAGCGCGGCGCGCCGGACGGCGTCGAGATCGAAGTTCATGCGGTCATTGTCGCCGATGCGAGCCCGCCCACCGCGCGGGGGTTCGGATGCGCGAACCCAACCGAGGCGCACGCACGCGACAGCCTTCTGTCCGAGATCCTCAGGTGAGGTCTTCGCGACCGCTCAGTTTGAGCTGCTCGACGATCTTCTTGACGTCCTGGGCACGCTCACGCGTCGTGACGAGCACCGCGTCGACGGTGTCGACGACGACGACGCCCTCGATACCCATGGCGACGACGGTGCGCCCCGAGCGCGGCGCGACGACGCCCGTCGCGTCCTGCATGACGACGAGTTCGCTCTCCCCGAGCACCTTGACGCCCGGCGCGTCGGCCGATTCGACGAGCAGCGACGCGAGCGAGGCGAAGTCACCGACGTCGTCCCAGGTGAACGAGCCGGGTACCGTCGCGACGCGCCCGTCGACCGCCGCCGGTTCGGCGATGGCGTTGTCGATGGCGATCTTCGTCAGGCGCGGCCACAGCTCCGAGAGGCGGAACGGGTTGTCAGCGATGATGCGCAGGTACTCGGCCAGGCGCGGCTGGTAGTGCTCGATCATCTCCATGAGCGTCGCGGCGCGCACGACGAACATGCCGGCGTTCCAGGCGTATTCGCCGGTCGCGACGTAGGCCTGCGCCGTCGGGCCGTCGGGCTTCTCGACGAAGGCCTTGACGATCGTCGCGTCCGGCGCACCGTTGATGCCGAGGTTGTTGCCGGCGCGGATGTAGCCGAAGCCGGTCGATGGGTACGTCGGGCGGATGGCGACGGTGACGAGGTAGCCCTCGCGCGCGACTTCGACGGCCTGACGCACGGTGTCCTCGAACACCGACGTGTCGCCGACGACCTGGTCGGCTGCGAACGAGCCGAGGACTGCGTCGGGATCCCGCTTCTCGAGGATCGCGGCGGCGAGGCCGATGGCGGGCATCGACTCGCGCGGGCTGGGTTCGACGAGCAGGTCGTTCGGGCCGAGCTCGGGCAGCTGCTCACGCACGGCCTCGGCGTGCGAGGCGCCCGTGACGATGAGGAGGTTGGAGCCGCACAGCGGCTGCAGCCGGTCGACCGTCCCCTGCAGCAGCGAGCGCCCCGACCCGGTGAGATCGTGCAGGAACTTCGGCGAGTTCGCGCGCGACAGCGGCCACAACCGTGTTCCCGATCCACCCGCGGGAATCACACCCCAGAAGCCCTCGATCGGGCTCGACTCCACGTCTGACATGACCATTACCGTAGTTCACCCGGGCAGGCGTGGCGGGTCGAGGCGTGCATTCGCGTGGGGCCACGTGCTGTTCACCTGACGCTCAGCGTGACGCCATCGCGCGGGTGCGCACGCGTCACCGTCGCGGGGTGTGCTGAGCACGTGCGAATTGCGATCGTCACCGAATCGTTCCTGCCGACGCTCAACGGCGTCACCACGAGCGTGTGCCGGGTGCTCGACTGTCTCGCGGCTGCCGGAGGGCACGACGTTCTCGTCATCTGTCCCTCCCCCGCCCCGACGCAGTACCTCGGCTTCCGTGTGACGACGGTGCCGACCGTCACTCTTCGCGCGTTCCGTGTCGGGCTGCCGACCCGGAGACTCGAACAGATCCTGCGCGATTTCGCTCCGGACGTCGTTCATGCCGCCTCACCCTTCGGCCTCGGCGCGCGAGGGTTGGCTGCCGCGCGCAACCTCGGTATCCCGACGGTTGCCATCTACCAGACCGACATGCCCAGTTACGTCGCGCAGCACGGTGGGCCCGTCGGCCCCCTTGCACATCGCGCGTCGTGGACCTGGGTGCGTCACCTTCACTCCCTCGCCGACTTGACGCTCGCTCCGAGCAGCGCGGCGATCACCGAGCTCGCCGCGCACGGCGTGCCGCGTGTCGCGCTGTGGGGGCGCGGCGTCGACACCGCCACCTACTCGCCCGAGCTGCGCCGCTCGCCGCAGGTCGCGCAGCTGCGCTCACGCCTCGCGCCGAACGGCGAGGTGATTGTCGGGTACGTCGGGCGTCTCGCGCCGGAGAAGGAATTGCACCGCCTCGCCGAGATCGCCGACCTGCCGGGCATCAGCATCGCGCTGGTCGGTGAGGGCCCTTCTCGGGATGAGATCGCCGCACTGCTGCCGCGCGCGCACTTCCTCGGCCGTCAGGAGGGCGCGACACTCGCCCACAGCTACGCGAGCTTCGACATCTTCTGCCACACGGGCACGAAGGAGACCTTCGGACAGACGCTGCAAGAGGCGATGGCGTCGCGGTTGCCCGTCGTCGCGCCCGCAGCCGGGGGCCCGCTCGACATCGTCAAGCCGGGCGTCACCGGTCTGCTGTTCAACCCGGACGCGTCCGGCTCGCTGCGGCAGAGCATCGGGACGCTCGTGAGCGACGAGGCGATGCGCGAGCGCATGGGCGCCTCGGGCGCGCGCAAGATGGCCGGCCGCTCCTGGAACGGCATGACGCAGCGTCTGCTCGACTACTACGCGAGCGTCATCGCCGGGTCCCGGGCCCGCTCGGTCTCCCGCGCGGCGTAACAGCCGAGCCAGACAGCCGTCTTGCAGAAGAAGGACCCTACGAGCCCGAATCGACACCTTCGATACGGGCCGATATGTCAGCATTCTGCAGGAAAGGTGCTGCGGCGAACACCTCCGCCTCATCCCACTCCCACCAAGCGATGTCGCGTAGACGCGCTAACGTCCGATCGTCGAAGCGCTTACGTACCACCCGCGCTCGCGAACCAGCCACGATGGTATAGGGCTCGATGTCCCTCGTCACGACGGATCGAGCACCAACGACCGCACCGTGGCCGATGGTCACACCCGACATGATCAACGCCTCGAAACCCACCCAGACATCACTGCCGACCTCGACGTTCCCACGGCTCAACGGATGGCCATGGATTCCTGAGAATCTCGCGTCAAGGGTGTTGAACGGGTATGTGATCACCCAGTCCGGGCGGTGACCACCACCTACCCAATAGACAGAACCTTCTCCCAGCGAACATTAGTCGCCGATCGTGAGCGTGTGCTGCTCCGCGTCATGGAAAACCCGAATCTTGCCGTAGGCATGGGCCCTATCGCGTACTCAGGATGCTCCCGGGCGGTATTCCCCAAGACCTGCACAGCACGCAGACTGCGATAACGCTGGCGCAGTTTGGTTCCGGGACCTGTCTGCAGAGCAAGACGCCTGATGGACGAGACCATCTTCAGCTACCCCCTCGTCGTACAAGCATGCTCACGCCTTTACGGCTTCTGACGAGCGCGCTCAGCAACGGCGGACCGTGGACGGACGCCCCCGCAGGCTTCTTGACATGGGTCCCGCGGATACGATCGAACAACGCGTCGACGTACTCCACAGCGTAGTACGGCGTCCCGCCCCAGAACCGCACGCGCGCCGCGTGCGACCGTACGAGATCCGTTGCGAAGATGAGCCATGAGGCGTCCGGTCTCGCATGCATCTCCACGTCGAACCAACGAGACAGCGTCGCGGCTGGCACCCTTACCCCCCGGACGGCATTTGCAACGTTCGTCCCGTGGATGTATTGGAGCCACATCGGGCGGCCACCGGTGATGACTTCCCGTATCGGGCCATGCCGGCGCACCAGGCCATGATTGAAGTGTGCGTGGCTGAGCACGACGCGCGGCGGTTCGGACCCGCGCCGTTCGATGAGGCTCATGAATGGGCCCGACGGTTCGTCGTAGGAGTACACCCGGCCCTTGTCATCGAGTTGTAAACCGCGCGGGAAGGTGACGAACAGCAGGTCCTGGCGGGCAAACTCTTCCTGCACGCTTCGGATGAAGCCGCGAGAGAGTGCGTCGTCACTATCCACCCGCGTCGTGATGAGGTATTCACGAGTACTCAGCTTCTCCACATCGCGCACGACGCGGTCCCAGTAGACGTCATGTGTCCAGATGGGAACGAAGAGCCCAGCGGCAAGTTCATCCACGGCGGCACGGAACCCCGATGAACACCGCTCATCGAAATACACGAGCCACGTGAAGGGCGCGGCCCCGCTTTGGCTGCGCATGCTGGGGCACAGGAGCTTGCGGAAGATCGCCAACCGGTACCAGCACCACTCCTGTGATGCGGGTTCGGCGTCAGGGGCGAACACCGCGGAGAATTGCGTGATGACGATGTGGTCGAAACTTTCGCTGGTTTTGGGCTGGCAGGGAGGCTCGACGACGGACGAGCGAGCCGCTCGGGGCCGAACGCGCTCATACAAGTGACCTGCCGAAGTGACGACCGCCCGAGCACCCCGGTCCTTGGAGACACCACTACCACCGCGAACAGCTAACCACCCGGTACGAAGATTCGTGCGCGTCTCTTTGCAAAGATAGCGTCGGTTCCTGCGATCACCGTAGACGTCCGCGTGCTTCTGCCAGACGACCATCTCAGTCCGGGCCGAACTGAACACCTTGCGTATACGGTTCATCGTGCCGACAGTCTGTCTGGCTTGAATTCTCATCGACGGCCACCCGACAATTGCATGACCTTTTTTTCTGAGACGCAGCGCGAGTTCGGAGTCATCCATTCCGTACCCTGCTAGATCTTCGTCGAATCCGCCTGCAGCCTCGAGCGTCGCGCGGCGCACAGCGAAGTTGCAGGACTCGACGATGGGCATGTCCGTGTACACGCTCGGATTCATGACGCGGGGGGGAGCATCAACAGGCGTCATGTCGTGGATGAGGCCCATGAGAGCTTCGTGCTGACGCAAGCCGTCCTCCGCCGCCGCCAACCAGCCCGGTTCGACGATGTCGTCCTGATCGCAGTACACGAGGTGGTCAGCTCGCGCCGATGCAGCCGCAAGGTTGCGCACGTACGGAATGTTGCCTGGCTTCGCACCACCGTCGATCATGCGCACCGGCGCAGGGAGGGTTCGCGCCAGCTCGCTCACGACGTCCCAGGTGCCATCAGTCGAACCGTTGTCCACCACCACGTACTCCCAAGGGAAATCGGCATCCTGTCGCGCGAGGGAGGCCATCAGCGTGGGCAGGTAGCGGGCTCCGTTGTAAGTGATGGTGAGAACACTGATGGAGGGTCGCGCCGCTGGAGAAGACGTCACCCGCAGAGCATAACCGTGCAGCTCACGGGCCGTTCGGCAACGGGTGAAGCTCGGCTCGGTCGGCGTGTGTCCCATGACGCTCGCCAGCCGCCGGGAAGCCAGCCCCACGAAAGTCTGCACCTTCCCCGAGGGGCTGGAGAAATCGGAGATTGCCTCACGCAATACGGGTCCGCCGACGGGCTGCAGTAAGCCGATCGACGCCGGGAGGCGGGCGCCGGGGATTGGCGTGGGGTCGATTGTGGTTCTGGTCCAGATTGAGGAGGGACGAGCTCGATCTCGCCGGGCATGATCGTCACGTTGACTCAGCCGATGCCCATGATGCCCCCAGGCGCACATGGACTGGTGCACGAATCCCGTGGACGCCTCAGGCGATTGCGGCAGATTCCTCAGGCTGAGGCACTGGTTTCACGCAGGAGGGCCCCGCTCCGCGCCCAGCACGAAGTGGGGCCCTCCTCGGGCATCTAGATGGCGATCGTCAGTGACGCGACCTGGCTGTCCGGAAGTCGGCGTTCAGCTGGCTGATGACGTCGAGCGGGATCTCCTTCGGGCAGGCCGCGGCGCATTCACCGATGTTGGTGCAACCGCCGAAACCTTCGTGGTCATGCGTGTTGACCATGGACACGACGCGGGCGTCGCGCTCCGGCTGGCCCTGCGGCAGCTCACCGAGGTGCGTGATCTTCGCGCCCAGGAAGAGCATGCCGGAGGCGTTCGGGCACGCGGCCACGCACGCGCCGCAGCCGATGCACTTCGCCGTCTCGAACGCGCGGTCTGCCTGAGGCTTCGGCACGAGCTGGCTGTGAGCCTCCGGTGCAGCACCCGTGTTGACGGAGATGTAACCGCCGGACTGGATGATGCGGTCGAACGCGCTGCGGTCGACGACGAGGTCACGCACGACCGGGAACGCGTCGGCGCGCCACGGCTCGACGGTGATCTCGTCCCCGTCCGTGAACGAGCGCATGTGCAACTGGCACGTCGTCGTGACCTCGGGGCCATGTGCCATGCCCGAGATCATGAGCCCGCACATGCCACAGATGCCCTCGCGGCAGTCGGAGTCGAACGCGATCGGCTCGATACCGTCAGCCTGGAGCTGCTCGTTGAGCACGTCGAGCATCTCGAGGAACGACATGTCCTCACTGATGTCCTTGACCGGGTAGGTCTCGAAACGCCCAGCGGCGGCCGCGTTGTCCTGACGCCAGATCTTGAGTGTGAGATTCACTTGTAACTCCGCTGCTTCAGTTCGATGAACTTGTAGACGAGGTCCTCCTTGTGCAGGACCGGCGTGTTGGCGGCATCCTCGGACGCGAGCCCGTCCTCGCCGTACTCCCAGGCAGCGACGTACGCGAACTCGTCGTCGTGACGCAGCGCCTCACCGTCCTCGGTCTGGCTCTCGGCGCGGAAGTGACCACCACACGATTCGCGGCGGTGCAGCGCGTCGATGCACATGAGCTCGCCCAGCTCGATGAAGTCGGCCACACGACCGGCCTTCTCGAGCGACTGGTTGAGGGTGTCGGCAGCGCCGAGCACCTTGACGTTGCTCCAGAACTCCTTCTTGAGCTCGCGGATGAGACCGATGGCCTTCGTCAGGCCGGCCTCTGAGCGCTCCATGCCGCAGTACTCCCACATGATGCGGCCGAGCTCCTTGTGGAAGCTGTCGACCGTGCGGGTGCCGTTGATGGAGAGGAACTTGTTGATGCGCTCCTCGACCGAGCGACGCGCCTCGACGACGGCCGGGTCGTTCTCGTCGACCTTCTCGAACGGACCCTCGGCGAGGTAGTTGCGGATCGTGTTCGGCAGGACGAAGTAGCCGTCCGCGAGGCACTGCATGAGCGAGCTGGCGCCCAGACGGTTCGCACCGTGGTCCGAGAAGTTCGCCTCGCCCGTGCAGTACAGACCGGTGATGGAGGTCTCGAGGTCGTAGTCGACCCACAGGCCACCCATCGTGTAGTGCACAGCCGGGTAGATGCGCATCGGCGTCTTGTACGGGTCCTCACCGGTGATGCGGGCGTACATGTCGAACAGGTTGCCGTACTTCTCCTTGACGGCCGCCTCACCCATGCGCTCCATGGCGGCGGTGAAGTCGAGGTAGACACCGCGACGCATCTGGCGCTTGTTGCCGTGCTCGTCGACCTCGTCGACGAGCGGGCCGACGCCGCGGCCCTCGTCACACATGTTCTTCGCCTGACGCGACGCGATGTCACGCGGCACGAGGTTTCCGAACGCCGGGTAGATGCGCTCGAGGTAGTAGTCGCGCGCCTCCTCGGGGATGTCGCGCGGGTCCTTGTCGCAGTCGGCTGCGTTCTTCGGCACCCAGATGCGGCCGTCGTTGCGCAGCGACTCCGACATCAGCGTCAGCTTCGACTGGTGGTCCCCGGAGACGGGGATGCAGGTCGGGTGGATCTGCGTGTAGCACGGGTTGCCGAAGTAGGCACCCTTCTTGTGCGCACGCCACGTCGCGGTGACGTTGCAGCCCATCGCGTTCGTCGACAGGAAGAACACGTTGCCGTAGCCACCCGTCGCGAGGACGACGACGTCGGCGAGGTGAGTGTCGATCGCGCCGGTGACCATGTCACGCGTGATGATGCCGCGCGCACGACCGTCCTTGATGATCACCTCGAGCATCTCGTGGCGCTTGTACTCCTTGACGGTGCCCTTCGCGACCTGACGCTCCATGGCCTGGAAGGCGCCGATGAGCAGCTGCTGGCCCGTCTGACCCGCCGCGTAGAACGTACGCGCGACCTGCACACCACCGAACGAACGGTTGTCGAGGTAGCCGCCGTACTCACGCGCGAACGGAACACCCTGGGCGACGCACTGGTCGATGATGTTCGTGCTGACCTCGGCGAGGCGGTAGACGTTGGTCTCGCGGCTGCGGTAGTCGCCGCCCTTGACCGTGTCGTAGAAGAGGCGGTACGTGGAGTCACCGTCGTCGTTGTAGTTCTTCGCGGCGTTGATACCGCCCTGCGCGGCGATCGAGTGCGCGCGACGGGCCGAGTCCTGGTAGAAGAACGTCTTGACGTTGTACCCGGCCTCACCCATCGTCGCGGCGGCCGAGGCGCCGGCGAGACCGGTGCCGACGATGATGACCTCGAGCTTGCGACGGTTCGAGGGGTTGACGAGCTTGTCGTCGAACTTGTGCTGCGTCCACATCTGCGCGATGTCGACGTCGGGAGCCTTGGTGTCCTTGATCGGCGCGCCCTCGGTGAAGAAGGCGTGGGCGTCGTTGCGCCCGCCCTTCTCCTGGGTCGCGGTCGGCGTGTCGCCGGAGCCGCTCTGCGCCGTTTCACCCATGGGAGTACTCATGGTGTCTTGTCTCCTGTCAGATGAGGTGGAAGAGGACGGCGAGCGGCGGGATGAGGAAGCCGACGACGACGACGGCGGCCGTCAGGTGCGCCACGAGCTTGGCCTTCTTGCGTGCCGCCGGCGAACCGGTCCACCCGAGGGTCTGCGCCGCGCTCCAGATGCCGTGCATGAGGTGCATGCCGAGGGCGATCATCGCCGCGATGTAGATGAGGGCGACCCACCACAGGCGGAAGCTGTCGTGGACGAGCCAGTACGGGTTGTTCGTGTCGTCACCGTTGAAGTTCACCTTGGGCAGGGTGAACTGGATGAGGTGGAAGATGACGAACAGGAGCAGGAACAGCCCGCCCCAACGCATCGCCTTGTCGGCGTGCCCACCGAAGCCGAGCTGCGTCTTCTTCACGGCATAGCGCTGCGTGCGCGCCGTGCCTGCGCGCTGCCAGAGCTTGACCGCCGAGTAGACGTGCGCGATCAGCGCGAGGACGAGGAGAACCTCGATGATGTCGAGAAGCCCACGATGCGGGAGCATGGGCTCGCCGATCGTGCGCAGGTGATGGGCGTACGTGTTGAACGTCTCTTCGCCCCACAGGAGCTTGAGGTTTCCGTACATATGCCCAAGAACGAAGAGCACAAAGAAGAGTCCTGAGCCCGCCATCAGCGTCTTCAGGAAGAGGGTGCTCCCAGCCTTGCCAGTCCGCTTCGCGGGGAGAGTATTCGTTGCCACGCAGGGCACTTTACGCCGTCCGGGCGACGCCTCGGAGGCCGGGTGTTCCCAACGTGCGCAAATCGTGACATATCACACAGACCTTAGGAGGACCTAACCACCGGCTGCGAGATGCCTCACGCTCGAGGCGCGTTCAGGACACTCCGGCGCCCGAGCCGCGGCCCTGCAGCGTGAACGACTCGACGGGCGACCACACGCCGTCATCCTCCTGGAAGTAGAGGTGGAACTCGCTCACCGTGAACGCCGCCTCGTAGTGCTTGTTCACCTCGAACGCATGCGTCAAGGCGCCGTCGTCGACGTGGTGGGCGATCGTCACGTGAGGGTGGTAGCGGAACTCGAGGTCGCGGCCGATGGGTCCGCTGCGCACCGCCGATTCGAGCTGCTCGCACGAGTCGACGCCCTGCGCGAGCTGCACGAAGACGACCGGGGAGGTGGGCCGGAACGTGCCGGTGCCGCGCAGGATCATGTCGAAGGGGGCGAAGTCGCGCGCCACGTCGCGCAGGTGAGCGGTGAACTCGGGGATCAAGCCCTCCGCCACCTCCGTCGGCGGCATGAGCGTGACGTGCGGCGGCACCGCGTCAGCCTGCGGATCGCCCGCGGCGCGACGCATCTCGCGCAGCTGCGAGAAGTACGGCTCGGGGACGGCGATGCTGACGCCGACGGTGCGCACGATGCGTCCTGCTCAGCGCGTCGCCGGCACCAGGCCGACGGCGTCGTAGGCGCGGGCGAGCGTCGGCGCGGCGATCTCGCGCGCGCGGGCCGCACCGTCGGCGAGGATGCGATCGAGTTCGCCCCGATCGGCCATGAACTCGAGGTAGCGCTCGCGGAAGGGGCCCTGGACGGAGGCGACCACCTCGGCCACCTCCGTCTTGAGCGCGCCGTACCGGTTCTCGCCGGCGAAGCGTTCGACGAGGGTCTCGATCGACTCGCCGGAGATCGCCGCGTGGATGCGCAGCAGGTTCGCGATGCCCGGCTTGTTCTCGACGTCGAACGCGACGAGGTTGTCGAGGTCGGTGACGGCCGACTTGATCTTCTTCGTGTTCTTCTTCGTCTCGTCGAGCATGTTGATCGAGGCGTTCGCGTTCTCGTCCGACTTGCTCATCTTCTTCGTCGGATCCTGCAGCGACATCACCTTCGCAGTGCCCTCCGGGATGTACGGCTCGGGCACGACGAACGTCTCGCCGAAACGGGAGTTGAAGCGCTGCGCGAGGTTGCGGGTCAGCTCGAGGTGCTGACGCTGGTCCTCCCCCACCGGCACGTACTGCGCGTCATAGAGCAGGATGTCCGCGGCCATGAGGATCGGGTAGGTGAACAGCCCGACGCTCGTGTTGTCGTTGCCGCGTTTGCCGGCCTTGTCCTTGAACTGCGTCATGCGCCCCGCCTCGCCGAACCCGGTGATGCAGTTGAGGATCCAGGCCAGCTCGGCGTGCTCGCGCACATGGCTCTGCACGAAGACGGCCGAGCGCTGCGGATCGACACCACCGGCGAGGTATTGCGCCGCCGTCGCGTACGAACGTTCCCGCAGCTGCGCCGGGTCCGGATTCACCGTCAGCGCGTGCAGGTCGACGACGCAGAAGAAGGGGGTGAAACCTTCCTGCATCCTCACCCAGTTGATCTGCGCACCGAGATAGTTGCCGAGATGCAGCGAGTCGGATGTCGGCTGCATTCCGGACAGGATGTGCGGGCGGGTCTGGCCCGCCACGAGGGGTGAGGTGTTGTCGGACATGTGCCCCATTCTGACACCGCCGGCGCGTCCGCGCGCGTTCGGATCGTCGACGTACCCTCCACCGCGGCGGCTCGAGGGGTGACGCCGGCCGGCTGCGGCGCGGGCTCACGCCCGCCTGAGGGGCGGGCATCGACGCACAGGTTCGCACTTGCGTCTATGTTGGTTTCTGTTGAATCGACCGAACGCTCCGAGCCGCGGTCGAGCACGAGCGGGGCGCGCTGCGCCCCGGACCATCGGGAGGGTGGATGCTCGCACGACAGCGTCAGGAAGCGATCCTGCGCGGCATCGAGGACGACGGCGGGGTGCGCGTCAGCGACCTCGTCGAACGTCTCGGAGTCTCCGACATGACGATTCGTCGCGACATCGAGTTCCTCGCCGGCAAGGGGCTCGTCCTCAAGGTGCACGGTGGCGCGACGGCCGTCGGCGACCATCCGATCGACGAACCGGGTTTCTCGGTCAAGTCGACGATGAACCCCGTGCAGAAGTCCGAGATCGCACGCACGGCCGCCAGCCTCATCGGCCACGGCCAGACCATCGCCGTGAGCGCCGGCACGACCGCGTACGCGGTCGCCGTAGAGTTGCGGCCGGTCAAGCGACTCACCGTCGTGACCAACTCCCCCCGCGTCGCAGAACTGCTCTACGACCCGGTGCGTGAGGATCAGAACATCGTGCTGACCGGCGGCGTCCGCACGCCGTCCGATGCCCTCGCCGGACCGGTCGCGAACCGCATGCTGGCCGACGTCCACGTCGACACGCTCATCCTCGGGATCCACGGCATCGACCTCGACGCGGGCCTCACGACGCCGAACCTGCTCGAGGCCGAGACGAACCGTCTTCTCATCGCTGCCGCTCGCAAGGTCATCGTCGTCGCCGACCACACGAAGTGGGGCGTCGTCGGGTTGTCGACCATCGCGCCGCTCGAACGCGTCGATGTGCTCGTCACCGACGCTCAGCTCGACGTCGAGGCGCGCCGACTCGTGAAGGACAAGGTCGGCCAGCTCATCGTGGCCAAGCGTGATGACACCCCAGGCGATCAGGCCGACGGATGACCCCCACCCCTCGAGCGCAGACGTGAGACACGCAACCGGGCCTCGAAGCACCCGCATTCAGACGGCCGTCCTAGACTGATCCCGACCCTTCTCACCAGTGATACGTCGCCACGGGGGCACAACGTGGGCGACGACAGGAGCACCCGTGACCATTCTGGACCTGGTTCGTATCATTCGGACGAACCTCAAACTGCTGCTGCTCAGCATGTTGCTCGGCATCGTCGTAGCCGCTGGCTACACCCTGACCAGGCCAGTCGAGTATCAGGCCACCTCGACGGCCCAGATCATGGCCGGCGCCTCCAATGATGCGAGTGCCGCCATGGTCAACCAGCAACTGGCCAACCAGCGTTCCGGTGCGTACGCCCAGCTGGCCTCAGGATCGGGTGTCGCCGACCGCGTCGTCGCCCTGTCCAAGGGGGCCCTCTCGCCTGGTGACTTCGTGCTCGCAGGCGCTGGATCTGAGGGCACCTCGAATCTGTCGCTGACCGCATCCTCGAGTTCAGCCGCCAAGGCGCAGCAAGCAGCCAACCTGGCACCCGCGGCTCTCTCGCAGGAGATCAAGCACATCGAGACCCTCAATGGCGCCAAGTCGACGGTGTACGACGCTTATCCCCTCTCACGAGCGAGCCTGCCGGCGTCGCAGACGTCACCCAAGTGGCCCGTCAACCTTCTCATCGGCGCCTTTCTGGGCCTGGTCGCGGGGACGGTCCTGGTCGTGCTGCGCAAGCAGCTCGACTCGCGCATTCGTCACACCAGCGACCTGGAGAAGGTCACCGGCGTGGGCACCCTGGGAGTCATTCCGAAGGCCAAGAACCTGCAGACCAAGAGTCGGGGAGGCCTGGGGGCGCTCGGCAGCACGTCTGAGGCCTTCCGAATGCTGCGGACGAATCTGCGGTATGTCTCGGCCGAGCAGCCACCCCGATCCCTCGTGATCACCTCGGCCGTCCAGAGCGAGGGAAAGTCCACGGTCGCGTCCAACCTGGCGCGCGTGCTGGCTGCCGCCGGCCAGCACGTCGTCCTCGTGGACACCGACCTCCGCCGCCCCGTGATCCACGAGACATTCGACGTGGACAACGCCGTGGGTCTCACGGAGGTGTTGACGGGCCAGGCCTCGCTACGTCAGGCGATCCAGCCCGGCGACCACAAGAACTTGTCGATCATCACGTCCGGACGCATCCCGCCGAACCCCTCAGAACTTCTGGGCTCGCGCCGGATGAGTGCCGTCATTGATGCCCTGGAGGAGGAGTACTTCGTGGTGCTCGACGCGCCACCACTGCTCCCGGTCACGGACGCCGGTCTGCTGTCGGTGGCGGCCAGCGGTGCGGCCGTCGTCTACCACCACGGCACCACGCACAAGGAGCAGATCGCTCTGTGCACCAAGATCCTGGATCAGGTGGGAGCCCACTACTTCGGCTCGATCCTGAACATGACCCCGCCGCGATCCATGGGTTCCACGGTCTACGGCTACGGCGCCGGCAACTACGCCACAGCCGGTTATGGATACGGCTACGGGTACGGATACGGACACACGGACGAGTCGGACGAGGCGTCCGCACTGACCCCGGCGCACGAGCTCGCCGACATCACTCTTCACGCACCCGAATCGACGCCCGCAGCGGGCCCCCAGGTGGACCGAGGCAACGCCGGGGTCCCTCTCGACACGACGAGGCACGACCCGATGCGGGGAGAGTCGTCGCAGGCGCCGAGCGCCTCTGCGAACGTTGAGCGCGCCCCCCGCCAGGCCACACCTGCGACGTCAGACTCCGACGGTGCGCCTCCGAGCCGCCGTGCTCGTCGGTTCCGCGCGAACGACGACGCCTGAGCCGGCTCAGCGCTCTTCGACCAGCTCCGTCAACCTCCGGATGAAGTTGTGCTCGCCGAACGCTTCGGCATGGGCACGAATGGCGTCCGGGTCCCACGGCTGGGAGCGCACGGCGTCCATTCCTCGGTTGATGTCGGCGGGAGCGGGCCGTTCGATGAACACGCCGTTGACTCCCTCTACGACGGTGTCGAGGTACCCCCCGGCGCGCAACGCGACGACGGGTTTGCCGAAGGCATTGCCCTCGAGAGGTGTGAGGCCGAAGTCCTCGTAGGACGCCGCGACGAGGGCTGCAGCATGGGCGTAGGCCCAGCGCAGCTCGTCGTCGCTGATGTCGGAGACGATCTCGACGTTGTCGGGGCGGCTCGCCCGCAGAGGCTCAGCCATCGGCCCTGCGCCTACCACGAGCAAGCGCTCGGAGCGCCCACGCATCGCTTCGATGACGGCGTCGACGTTCTTGTACGGCATGAGGCGTGACACCACGAGGAAGTACGGTGTCTGACCCCAGTGCGCAACGGCGGCGATGGGGGCTCGACGACCTGTCTCGTCCACACCGAACGGCGGCGGGAGGACGGCGACGTCGTAGCCGTACGCTCGCTTGATCCGTGTGGCGATGACGTTGGCGTTGGCGACGTAGGCGTCCGCCGTGGCGGCAGCCTTCACGTCCCACGCCAGCAACGGTCGCTTGAGCACCTCGAGAGCCGCGCCCTTGACGCTGCGGCGGCCGCCCGCGCCGAGATACTCGTCTGCGGCGTAGAGCCATCGGGCGGGCGAGTGACAGTAGACGATCTTGTGGCCCGTCGTGGGAAATCCGTGAGCCCACCCGCTCGACGATGCCAGGACCACGTCGGCGTCGATCGTCATGCGGTTCGAGGCCCATGGGAGCAGGGGCAGAGCGAGCCGGTGGTGTCGGCGCAGCACCCCGATTCGGTTGAGGGGGGAGACGACGATGTTCTTGTCGACGAACTCGGGGAACGTGGTCGACGGGTTGTAGAGCGTCGTGTGGATCGGCGCGTCGGGGAAAGCGCGGCTCATGGCCAGGACCACGCGTTCGGCCCCTCCTCGTTGCGTGAGGTAGTCATGTGCGATGGCGACGCGGGGGTGGCTCGCCTGGGTCGCCAACTGATGCGGCTGGGCGGGGCCCGGGCCGGCCGCGGACTCCTGGGGCACGGCATCGTTCGGTGGCGCGTCGGTCATCGTCAGGCTCCTCGGATCACGCGCGCAAGCGTGGCGGCGGGTTCTTCGTCGAGCGTGGGCCAGGGCGGGGTCGGTTCGCCGCCCCACTCGGCGAGGCCGTATCGGCGCCAGAAGTCGCGCACCCATGGGGGTGGATCGGTGGCCGTGACCCAGGCGGGCAAGCCCCGCATCGCGGCTTCGAGTGTGCCTGTCGAGAAGATGGAGACGACGGGCTGCGTGAGCTCGGTCAAGGCGGTGCTGGTCGACGCGAACTCGACGCCTCGCCGCCGCATGACTGCGTGAAGGGTTCGCGAGACGGCGTCCTTCTCGTTCGGGTGCGGTCGGTAGAGCATCTCGCCCTGGGCGCACGCGTGGAGATAGGTCGTCAGCGTCTCACGCCGCGTCAGCTCCGTTCCGTGCAGCTGCCCGAGCATGACGGGTCGATCTGTCGTCATCCGTGGCCGACCTTCGTGGGAGGCTGCCCACAACATCTGAGATCCGACGACCTGGGCCGTGACGTCGGGGCGTCCGCGCGTCCAGTATTCGGCGTCACTGTCGCACCAGGCGAGCACATGCGCTCCGGCCGGTGCAGGTGGCGACCAGGGGGTGAGTAGACCGTGCTGGACGAGATGCACGGTGACGTCGCGTGCTTCCGCCCAGCGCACGGCACCCTTGCTCCAGTGGAGGTAGGCCCCGAGTGTGAGCACGGAGCCGATCGTGGCCGGCAGATCGGCGGGTCCGTCATAGGGCCGCGATTCCCACGCGCCGCCGAGGCCCTCGAGCGGATCGATGTCGAGGTCGCGTGGGGCGAGCACCGCCGTTCGAGCGAGATCCAGGTGGCGCAGCGGCTCGAGGATCGCCGCCCGGCAGCTCGGCGTCGCCTTGTCGATGACGACGAGGGTGGTGGCGGCGCTGCGCGGCAGCCACAGGCAGGCACGAGGCTCCGCCACCGGCCGGAACCGGCCCTTGGCTCGACGGACCGTCTCGACACCCCGCCGCCGGCGATCAGCCCACTGCTGCCATGCGGCCAGGTCGGGCATCAGACCCATCACGGTCTTCGTCATCCTGCTCCACCTCGTCGTCCGAACGGATCAGGGCCATTCTGGCGTACTGCACCCCCATGGCGTGCGCGGGCGATGCGAGAGGATGGCGACGTGAACGATTCGTCCGTCCCTGAATCCTTGGCCGCCCTGATCGCGGAACGCGACGTGCTGGTCCTGTCGCCGCACATGGACGATGCCATGCTCAGCGCCTCGTCGGTGGTGCTCGATCACCCGTGCGAGGTGTGGACGGTCTTCACGGGTGCGCCGCGGCCGCCACAGACGACGTCGTGGGACCTGAGTTGTGGGTTCGCGGATTCGGACGCGACTGTGCGTGCGCGCCGGATCGAGGATGACGCCGCATTCGCCGGCGTCACTGCGAGCAACCGGCGGCTCGGGTACCTCGAAGGCGCCTACGCCTCCCGCGAACAGCGTCGCCTGGAGCTCGTCGACATCGAGGGGGCCCTGCAGGCGTGGATGGATCAGCATCCGCACGGCCTCGTCGTCGCGCCGGTGTGCGCCGGCCGCCACATGCCGCCCGCCCCATGGACGAGCACGCTCGAACGTGGTCGCCGCCTGCTGAACGGGCTCAAGGGAAAGAGGCCCCTTGCCACAGCGTCGCATGAGGGCGTCCACGAGGACCTGGGCGACTCGACCGGCGTCAATCCCCCGCCCCGCGACGCGCAACCCGCCGCCGTCGCGGGCGCCTCCCATGCGGTCGCCCGCCTGGGCGCCGGCGGGAGGCGGATCCTGCGCAGCGGTGTGCAACGCGTCCTGCACGCGGAGTATCTCCACCGGCGGGCGAAGGCGATGGATGGCGGGCTGGCCGCCAACCCCGACCATGTCGTCCTGCGTGATCTCGCGCTCGACGTCGCAGTCCGCCATCCCGGGGTACGCATCGCGTTCTACGAGGACTTCCCCTATCTCTGGCATGCCCGTGGTGATGACGAGATGGCGCGGCTGCGACACGGCCGCGGCTTCGAGGCGGACCGGGTGGTGATGCCCGTCGACGTGTTCCGCAAGCACGAGCGCCTGGCGTGCTATGTCTCTCAGCTCCCCGTCCTCGACACAGACGGTCGCCTGCTGGACCCGAACGAGCTTCCGACCGAGGAGATCTACTGGCTCGTCGGCGCGTCCGACAGCCCGAGTCCTCGGTCCTGACCGACGGGACGGCCGACGATTCGGTACTCGACGAAACCGACGAACTGGCCGAGACGAAGCCCGGCGCGGCTCGCGAGCCCCCGGCGTCCGGACGCGGAGCGGTCGCGGATCGCGGTCGTGACGAGTGCTCCGGGCAACCGCAGGAGATCTCTCCACCACTCGGGGTCGTGCAGGTGAGGAGAGACCGACCACAGGTCGTGTCCTGCGCACAGCCGCATGTGCATCCGCCCCCCGTCGAAGGAGCGTCGGAAGGCCCCGGTGGCGTTGGCGCGGGGCCGCTCCGCCAAGGTCATGTCCGGCACCCGCAGGAGCGTGAAACCCTGGGCCAGAACACGCAGCCCGAGATCGTTGTCCTCCGCGCCCGGCACATACCCCTGGTCGAAGCCGCCGACCTCCATGAACGCCGCGCGTTCGACGGCGGAGGCTCCCCCCATGAAGACCGGGTAGGCGTCACGGACGACGTCCCGCGGTGCGGGCGTCGCGCTGAGGCGCGACAGCTCTTTCCACACGGCTGGGCGGCCCGAGGCGAATGATCTCCCGTTCACGGTGTGCACTCCCCCGGTGACGAAGGGCGCCGCCTCCAGCGCACTCGCGGCGGCCTGGACGAATCGGGGCCCCGCGCAGTCGTCCGCATCACAGAAGATGATGCGGTGGGCGGCCGAGCGACTCACTCCGACGTTGCGGGCGTAGGCCACACCCTGATGTTCGCTCGCGTGCACCACACGGATGTCGAGCACGTCCGACCAGCCGCTCACCACCGCATCGGGAGCTTCGGGCGAATTGTTGTCCACGACGAGCACCTCGAAGGCCGGCGCTCCTTCTTGATGGGCGAGGGCCTCGAGCTGAAGCCCCAGCGTGTCGTTCGCGTCGTAGCACGCGATCACCACACTGACCTGCGCCGTCATCAGACCCCACCCCGCTCAGTACGCCCCGCCTCGGACGCCCTGCGGCGTCGGCCGACGGTCCAGGATAGCCAGGCACGACGCGCGGGCTGTGCTCTCGCCTAGGCTGGGGGTCATGGCGAACCCCACTCCGGCCATCATCCCCGCACGCGGCGGGTCGAAGGGCATCCCCCGCAAGAACCTGAAGCTGCTCGAGGGAAAACCTCTCATCGTGTGGTCGATCGAACAGGTGCTCGCGACCCGGGGGCTTACGCCGTACGTCTCGACCGAGGACGAAGAGATCGCCGATGTGGCCCGCGGTGCCGGCGCGCAGGTCATCGAACGCCCCGCGGAGCTGGCGGGCGACGCGACGGCGTCGGAACCCGTCATCGAGCATGCCATTGAGGTGATCACCGCCGAGGCGGCTCGACCGGATCAGGTGATGTTCCTGCAGGCCACCTCACCCCTGCGCCTGCCGGGCACGCTGGCACGCTGTCTCGACGAGTTCGCCGTGACGGGTGCCGACTCGATGGTCGGGGTCGTGCCCGCCGAGATCTTCATGTGGCGGCGTGTGCCGCACGTCGAGGCGTTGTATCCGGTCGACGCGCGACCACGCCGCCAGGACCTGAGGCCAGAGCAGCTGCGCTATCGCGAGACGGGATCGCTCTACCTGACGCGCACGGAGATCTACGAGCGGCACCACAATCGTCTCGGCGGCTCGATCGAGTTGTTCGTCATGGATCCGCTCGAGGGCATCGACATCGACGCGGAGCACGACTTCACGCTGGCCGAGAGCCTCTGGCGACGGATGAGCTCGCGCGACACGTGACAGCGCGCAACGTTTGAGGGCGCGAACGGTGACGATCACCCCCGCGACGCCCGGCGGGCGAAGGCGGCACGGTTATGATGGGAGACATCGAGCTGGCCGCCACGGTCCGCCCAGATCCGCGCGGGGGTCCGCGGATCTTCTTGTCACGGCCCGCCACAGCGGCCGCGGTGCCGAACGAGCACAGGAGCTTCATGACGACGACCATCGCCCGGGAGATCGCTCCCTACGTGGTGTTCAGCGACGACACGATCCTCGCAGCGCTCAACAAGATCAGTGACAACAAGACCGGCATCGTCTTCTGCGTCGACGCACACGGCATCCTGCAGGGCGCACTGTCCGACGGCGATTTCCGCCGGTGGGTGACGGCGCACCCGAGCGCCGACCTGAACGCCACCGTCATGGCTGCGGCTCACACGTCGCCGGTGAAACTCGCGCACGGCACCGAGACGCAGACGATCTCGCAGGCGTTCCGCGACGGCGTGCGCGTCATCCCACTCGTCGACGAGCACGGCCACGTGCGTGCGGTTGCGCGCAACGCGCTCGGCAGCGAGATCCGCATTGGGCGCCACGCGATCGGTGAGGGCAACCGCTGCCTCGTCATCGCCGAGATCGGCAACAACCACCAGGGGGACATGGAGCTCGCGAAGCAGCTCGTCGACCTCGCCAAGAAGTCCGGTGCGGACGCCGTCAAGTTCCAGCTGCGCGATCTGACGGGCCTGTACCGTCAGGGCGACTTCGCCTCCAGCGCCGGCGAGGATCTCGGCGCGCAGTACACGATGAACCTGCTCGCCAAGTACTCCTTCACGAACGAGCAGATGATCGAGATCCTCGACTACTGCAAGAGCGTCGACATCGACGCGTTCTGCACGCCGTGGGACGAAGCGTCGCTCAGGGTCCTCGCCGACTACGGGGTGCCCGCGCTCAAGATCGCGAGCGCCGACATGACGAACCACGACCTCCTGCGCGCCTGCGCGGCCGAGCACCTGCCGATGCTCGTCTCGACGGGCATGTCGACGGAGGACGAGATCGTCGCGAGTGTCGAGGTGATGCGGCAGGCGGGCGCCGAGTTCGTGCTGCTGCAGGTGCAGTCGACGTATCCGGCGCCGTTCAAGGACATCAATCTTCGGTACATGGATCGGCTCGCCGAGATCGGTCAGTGCCCGGTCGGCTACTCGGGGCACGAACGCGGCCATCACGTGCCGATCGCCGCGGTGGCGCGTGGGGCGCACGTCGTCGAGAAGCACTTCACGATCGACAAGACCCTCGAGGGCAACGACCACCAGGTCTCGCTGCTGCCCGAGGAGTTCGCCGAGATGGTGACGAAGATCCGCGAGGTCGAGTCGGCGCTCGGCAACGGCGAGTCGCGCGCCGTCTCCACCGGCGAGTTGATGAACCGCGCCAACCTCGCGAAATCGCTCGTCGCGACGCGTGACATCGCGGTCGGCGAGAAGCTGACGCGCGCGGACGTGGCGATCAAGTCGCCGGGCCGGGGGCTGCAGCCGAACCGGCTCGGGGCGCTCGTCGGGCGCACGATGCGTCGCACCATCGAGTCGGGCGATTTCTTCTACGCCACCGACCTGACGGACGCCGTGGCGCACGGGCGCGCGTACGAGTTCAACCGCCCGTGGGGTCTGCCGGTGCGCTACCACGACGCGCGCAAGCTGCTCGGCGCCGGCGAGACGCTGACCAACCCCGACTTCCTCGAGTTCCACCTGTCCTACAAGGACGTGGAGATGTCGATGGAGCAGATCGACGCAGCGTTCGGCAGCAAGAAGTTCGACGGCATGTTCCACACCGTCCACTGCCCCGACCTGTACGCCGGTGACTTCATCATCAACCTCGCGAGCGACGACGAGGCGACGTGGGAGCGTTCGATCCACGAGGTGCAGAAGGTCGTCGAGATCACGCGCGATCTCGGTCGCTGGTTCGACGGCAACGGCGAACCCCCGATCGTCATCTGCACGATGGGCGGCTTCACGATGGACGCCTTCGACACGCCCGCACAGCGCACCGTCAAGTACGAGCGCATCGCAAAGGCTCTCGAACGCGTCGACGACACCGACGTGCGCCTGACCGCGCAGACCCTGCCGCCGTACCCGTGGCTCATGGGCGGCCAGCAGCACCACAACCTGTTCATGGACGTCGACGACACGGTGTGGTTCTGCGAGCAGTTCGGCCGCCGCCTGACGTTCGACCTGTCGCACTCGAAGCTCGCGGCGAACTTCACGAAGAAGCCGTTCAGCGAGTACGTCGAGAAGCTCGCGCCGCTCAGCGATCACCTGCACGTCGTCGACGCCGAGGGTGTCGACGGCGAGGGCCCGCAGATCGGCGACGGCGAGATCGACTGGCCCGCCACGGCAGCGCAGTTGGACCGTCTCGCCCCCGGCGTCCCGTTCATCCCGGAGATCTGGCAGGGCCACGTCAACAATGGCGAGGGCTTCTGGACCGCCCTGGATCGGTTGGAGGCCTGGCTGTGAACACCCCTGCCCCTGTCGCCCTGTGGGTCTCCCCCGTCTCCAATCTTGCAGGCGTGGCGCGACACATCCTGGATGTCGCGCGCCACGGTCTGCCCGGATGGCGACTCGTCGTCGCGGCGCCCGAAGGCCCCCTGCTGGATGAGCTCCGTGGCCTCGACGTCCCCATTCTCACCCTCGATGTCGACCAACCCGCCCACAGGGCTGTGGCGGATCTGCGCGGAATCATCAGGCGGATGGACCCGCACATCGTGCACTCGCACCTCGCGAAAGCGGACTTCCTCGCCACGATGGCGGCTGTCGGTCTTCCTGTCACCCTCGTCTCCACCGAACATCACATCCCCGAAGACCCGAGAGTCTTCCACTCGAGCAAGGCGAAGGCGTGGTCACGGCAGTCCGCGCACCACGCCCGGACGCGTCGCGCCGCGCGGCTCATCGCCGTCAGTGAATCCACGAAGCGCGACATGGAGAGGTACTGGCGTCCGAGCGCGCCGATCACCGTCATCAAGAACGGTGTGGATCGGACGACGGCGCCTCCTCGCTCCCCCGGGTTGCGGTTGCTCTCCCTGGCCCGACTCGATGCCGAGAAGAACATCGATGCAACGCTGCGCATCTTCCGTCAGGTTCGCGCCCAGCAGCCGGGGGCCACACTGACGATCGCGGGCATGGGTCCTGAGGCCGATCGACTACGCGCTGTGGCGCGTGAGCTCGGAGTCGACGACGCAACCAATTTCGCTGGGTTCGTCGATGCTCGCGAAGCGCTCGCGTCGCACGACGTTCTCGTCCAGCCGTCGAGGGCCGACAATCTCTCGTACACGCTGCTTGACGCGGTGAACTCCGGTCTCGGTGTGGTGGCCAGCGACATCGGGGGCAACCCAGAGATCCTGCCACCTCGATGCCTCGCACCCTTGAGCGACGAGTCGGCCATGGCGGATGCTGTGATCGAGCAGGGTCTCGACGTGTCGAAGCGCCCGCACCTACCCGATGACATCCCGACCGTGAGCGAGATGGTCGACGCCGTCCTCGACGTGTATGCAGAACTAGGACTCGCCCCCGCTGATCTCGGCCGTGAGCTGGCCACGCCGGTGCGCGCTGCCAAGCCGGCGGTGAGCGTCGTCACCGCGTACTACAAGAATCACGCCACGCTCGGCGAGCAGCTCGACGCCCTCGTCGCGCAGGTGGACGCGCCGCCCTTCGAGGTCGTCGTCGCCGACAACGAAGGCTCTGCGAGGCTGGCGCGGATCGTGGAACGCTACCGCGGCGCGCTCGACATCCGCGTGGTGTCGGCCAATGACGTTCAGGGCCAGTGCCACGCTCGCAACGTGGGGGTGAAGGCCGCGCGCGGTGACGTCATCGCGATGTCCGATGCGGACGACGTCGTGGGCGAGCGGTGGGTGGCGACGCTGCATCGGGTGGTGTCTCAGACCGACGTCCTCGCCACCGGCATGATGCGTCTCGACGTCATCAATTCGGAGTTCGTGTGCCGTGCCAAGGCGGTCGCTGATGGGCTCGACCAGGTGCCGCATCCGTACGAGCAGGGCCCGTTCTCCTATCTGGGCTACGAGGTGTTCGTCTTCGGCTCCAACATCGGGATCCGCCGGAGCACGTACCTCGAGCTTGGCGGCATGAACGAAGCCATGCTGGGCGGCAGTGAAGACGTCGACTTCTCCTGGCGGTTGTTGGAATCGGGCCGCACGATCGTCGTGGACCCCTACGCCACGGTTCATTACCGGCTCCGCGCCGGCACCTCCGACGCGATGACGCAGGGGTATCGCTACAGCCGCGCCCAAGTGGGTCTGTGGCGCCGCAGTCAGCTGCTGGGCCGCCCGGTGCGCGGTATGTCGTTCCTGTGGGCGGTCACGGAGACGGCGAAGCTGCCGCTGGCCTGGGCCAGGGCGCCTGGGCTCAGCGCGGAAGAGCGTTTTGCCCTCGCAGGCCGAACAGGCTGGATCACCGGCAATCTGGCCGGGCAGATCGCCGTGCGCGCTCCCTGGTATCGGCCGCCGGAGGAACCGTGCTCCATCTGAATCTCTGCGCCAACCAAGGTGCGGTCGGCGGCGGGGAGGTCATGCTCTTGGCGATCGCGCAGGCGGCCCGGAGCCTGGGTCATGAGGTCACAATCATCGCGCCGGAGCAGCCTTGTGAGGTCGCCCGTGAAGCCGCTGCTCTGGGGTTCAGCACCGTCGCCCTCCCCGGGGACTCGACAGCCGGGTACATGCGCGGTCTCCGACGGTGGGATGCCCGTGAGCGCACGGGCATCCTGTGGTGCAACGGGCTGCGGCCCGCCGTGGCCACGGCCGGTCACAGACGCCGCATCGTTCATCTTCACCAGGAGCCCCACGGAGTCCAACGTGTCCTGATGACGATCGCACGAGTCGGCTCCATGGTGACCCTGGTCCCCTCCGAGTTCATGGGCCGCAGAATTCCCCGCACCCGGGTGTTGGAGAACTGGGTGGATGAGCCGCCCAGCACCAGGGACAGTTCGGTCCGCCGAGATCTGAAGTCCCCGGTCATTGGATACCTCGGGCGCCTCTCGAGCGACAAAGGCGTACCGATCCTTTGCAGGGCAGTCGCGACGCTTCGCGAGGGTCATCGCAACCCGACGCTCCTGCTCGCCGGCGAATCACGGTTCGTGAGCGAGGCCGACGCCACGCGCGTTGACGCGGCTATCGCTGCGCTGGGCGCGACTGCGGTCCGAAAGGGGTGGATGGAGCGCGCCGAGTTCTTCGAGTCTGTTGATCTGGCCGTCTTCCCCTCGGTGTGGGACGAGCCCTTCGGACTTGTCGTGGCCGAAGCCATGGCCGCGCGCTGCCCGTTCGTCGTGAGCGATGCCGGGGCGCTGCCGGAGGTTGCGGGGCCGGGCTATCCGTTTGTCGCAGCACGCGACGATGCCGGCTCTCTCGCCGCCGTCATCGAAGACGCTCTGAGTGAACCCACTGAGGACGTCGTGGACCGCGCTCAACAGAGGTGGCACGTGAAGTATTCACCGGAAGGGGGCCGGGAGCGTCTGCACCAATTGCTGATTGACATCCTCAGGAAAGGCGACGGCAAATCATGAAAGCATCTGTCATCGTTCCGTCCCGCGGAGGAGCAGAGCGCCTACCTCGGCTCCTCGATGCACTGAGCCGACAGACTTACGAGTCGTGGGAGGCCGTCATCGTGCTCGATGGTGACATCGACGGCTCAGCATCGGTGGTCGAGCGCTACTCGCATCTCCCGGTGCAGGTCCTCGTCTTTCCAGAGAACAGGGGCCGTGTAGCAGCACTGAACGCGGGTTTTGCCGCCGCTGACGGCGACGTCCTGATCCGGGCGGATGATGATTTCGAACCCTCCCCAACCCATATCGCGGCTCATGTCGAACCTCATCGGCGGGGTGTGTGCGGGGTGATCGGCTTACCACTGAACATCGCACCGAACAATGCCTACATGCGCGCCTACGGTACTGTCGCTGACGAGCGGGGCCGACAGGATGCATACGGGACCGCACCAGAGGATCGTTGGCGGCTCTGGGGAGGAAATACATCCGTCCGGTGGGAGATCTTCGAAGAAGTGGGCGGATTCGATCCACGCTATGTGGGGTACGGCTGGGAGGACCTCGACCTCGGATATCGCCTCCGCCGCCACGGGATACCGCTGCTCCTCGTACCCGGAGCGGAAGTGCGACACCACATGGCTGCCGTGACGACGACGGCACGGGCGCGCCGAGCTTTTCGGTCGGGGCAGGGCCGCCGACGATTCGAACACATCCACGGTCGAGGCTCCTCATCCTCGCCCCACTCGTCCCCCGCGACCGTGTGGAACACGGCCGTGTCGGGCCTAGGACGCATGCTCACGTACGACCGCACCGAACATCTGGCCTCGACCATCGATCGAATGCTCCCCCTGCTGCCGCGACCGGCCGCTCGCAAGGCGATCGCGCTCATCGTCGAGAGTGCGGCCCGGGCCGGGTTCGTCTCCGGGGAAGAGACAAGCCACCATGTCTGAATCGGTCTCACACATCCGTTTCGTCGTCCCGCGGTTTCCCGACACCAGTGGCGGAGCCACTGTCGTGGAGAACCTCATGACTGCATTCCGACAGCGCGGGATCACGGTCGACGTCGTATCGATCTACCCGGGTTCCAAGAACCAGGAGGGCGCATCGCCGACGGGTGCAGACGACGTCGTCACCGTTCTGGAGCGTGAGGACTTGCATCGATACCCCGTCTCCATCTCATACGGCCCCTTGCGCGCTGCCCCTCTTGCCCTGTTCAAGCGATGGGACCGGTGGCGCCGACTCTCTGCTCTGCGACGCACCATGGCCACGTTGCCCGCCAACAGCGTCGTCATCTACACCCACGTCCTCGGCAAGATGATGGTCGACGAGTCCGGTTTTGAGCGATCCCCGACCGGCCCACTGTTCGTCGGGCAGCACCATTCGTCGTTCGCAAGTCTCGACGACGAGCCATGGCTCCGGGAGGCTCTTCCGAAACACTTCGCTGACTGTGATGCCTTCGTCGCGCTCTCCGATGAGGACGCAGCCTCCTTCGGCTCGCTGCTCGACGTGCCGTGCGTCGCAATCCCTAACCCGGCACCAGAGGGCCGCACTCTCACCACGCAACTGGCGAAGAGAGCGGTGGCATTGGCACGCTTGTCGCACGAAAAGCAGATCCCTCTCATGGTGCGTCTCTTCGCCGCGGCGATCACCGTGCCCGAGGCGGATGGGTGGTCGTTGGCCATCTACGGCGACGGGGTCGAGCGCCCCCAGGTTGCCGACGAGATCGAGCACTCTGGCATGCATACGCGGATCCAGTTGGCCGGTGTCGTCGACGATTCAGCCACCGCGCTGTCAGACGCGTCGTTGAATCTCCTGACGTCAAGCCTCGAAGGCTTCGGCATGACGATCTTGGAGGCGGCGTGCTCAGGGATCCCTTCGATCGCGTTCGATTGCTCTGAGGGTGTGCGGTCGCAGCTGGAGGACGGGGCTGGGTACCTCGTTCCTGCCAGCGACGAAACTGCCTACGTCGAGGCGCTCAGAGCCGCCATGACCAACGATGAAGAACGGGCTCGCCGGGCTGACCGCGCGCTGACTCGCTCCCGGTCGTACGATGCGTCGACCATCGCAGCACGCTGGCTCGCACTATTCGACACCCTATTTCCCATGGACCCACCAGCCCCCTCTGAAGAGTCCTCCACGGCGCAGGCCCGTCCCGAATCAACGCACCCGTGCGCGTCCCCCGGAGTTCCCTCGCCCCGCCGCGAAGCCTGAGCGGGGCGGTGTCACAGTTTCCGGTCCTTGATGGGCGTCAGCCTCACAGCGTCGTCGACAAGCAAATTTCCCACCCCGGGAGGTCATTCATCGATCGCTGCCATGATCCGACGAGCAACAGCCGCGCGTGTGAATTCACTCGCCCTATGCCTGGCCGCACCACTCCGCTCACGAGCCGATTCGGGGTCTGCTGCTGTCTTCATCGCGGCCACCAGCGCCGCATGGTCGTCACGGTCAACCGTGATGCCCGTGTCTCCCAGAAGCCATCCGGGCCCTCCCACGGCAGGGCCGATGCTGGGAACCCCTGCCTGCATGGCTTCGACGAAGATGATGCCTGCTGGTTCACAGTCAGCCAGTGCGATACAACAGGTGGCGCGGCGCCACAAGTCCTCCATGTCGGCGCGGTCGCCTGGATCCCGAAGGTCCTTCCAGCCGTGGCAGATCACCCCCGGAAACTCGACCTGCGGATGCTGACCTACCAGGTGCAACTCTGCCTCGGGAAACTCTCGACGGACGTCCGAGAAAGCCTTCGCCACCTGAGGACCTCCCTTTCCGATCCACTCCCTGGCCGGAAAGAGGAATCTCGGGGGAGACCATTGTTTGTGGTGCGACGGCTCGACCTCGAAATTGGCGCTGATACCCACCGCGCGAGCCTTCTCGGAAGGGCAATGACAGTCGTTCACTGCAGAATCGGCCGCCCACCCCGTCGAGAACAGTGCGGCATGATTCGCCGCGTACGATTCAACCTGATGACGGCTGCGCGCGACTGTCGTGCGCTGGGGAACGGTCCCCCAGAAACGGGACGGCCACTGGAGCGCCTGTGGAATGGTCATGTCTTCGTAGGAGGCCGTGCGGGGGTGTCGGACGCTGTAACCGGTGCCCATCTGCAGGACGCCGTCGACTGGGCCTACGGTCCGTAGACGCCGCGCCGCCGTCCAGCTGACGAGCCGCAGATGCGTCATCGACTGCGTGGATCCGGCCAGGGCACGCCGCATGGCTGTTCGCCTCCCCCGCTTCGCGAGTCCAGGAACCCCCCAGGCCAGCTGTACCGCCCGTCTGACGAAGCGCCAGCCGACCGGGGAGCAGTCCACGGTGATCACATCGACGCCGGCCTCTTCAAGCCCCTGCACGAGGTTGCTGGGCGTGCCCGACCACAATCCTGGGTCACGAGGATCTCCGATCGCCAGCACAGCCACCCGTCGCACGCCGTGAGCGGCCGCGACACGGCGCTGCATAGCGGGTGCATGACCTCGTGAGATCACGGCAGAGAGCGGGGTCTGGACGAGTCGCCGGCACCTGTCTCGGGTCTCACGGACCAAACAGGCCAAGGCGCGAACCGCCCCTGGCTCACGCGTTACTCCTACGCGGGCGAGAGCGAGACGAACGCCTAGGCCAAGCGCAGGACGCTCTTGCGTGGCAGCGCGCAGCGCCTCGACAACCAGGTCACGGTATTCCCCTGTTCGCCACAGCCGGATGGCCAGGGGCGGCATGGCGGTCCGAATATAGGCATCCCCCTCATCCGAGACCCCCACCTGTTTGAGCAGTATCCCGACGCGAGCGGCGAGAAACCCCGCGTCATCGTCTCGGAAACGAGTGGTCCCGAGCGACGTCGATACCTCACGGAAATCCACGAGCGGTTCATCGACACAGATGATGCGCCCATGAGCCGCAAGACGTAGCCACAGGTCATAGTCCTCGAAGAACCATCGCTCGTCGTATCCCCCTACGGTCCGAACGGCCTCGGTCGCTACCAGGACCGAGGCTGCGGGTAACCAGCACTGATGCAGCAGACGCGTGTGGATGTTGCCTTCGAGTGCCCCTGGGCCCGAGGGCCACTCGTGCAGCGTGCGGTAGTCCGGCTGCAGCACCTGGCCTTCCTCGTCGATCCGCCGGGCGTTCGAATAGACAGCAACGGCACGGTGCCCATCCCCCACCCAGCGATCTATGAGCGACTCCAACCGTTCAGGAATCATCCGATCATCTGCCGAGACGTACGTGTAGAACGGTGTGGTGATCGTCTCCAGCGCTTCATTCAGACCACGGCACAACCCGATGTTCTGAGGGTGCACGACAAGCTCATATCCGGCCTCTGGATGGCGGGAGAGCCAGGATACAATCCGCGCCACAGAACTGTCGCCGGATGCATCGTCGATGATGAGCACGCGCTCCGGCGCACGCGTCTGGACGAGGATCGAATCGAGCAATTCTTCTACGAACCGCTCGTGATTATAGCACACGACGACGACCGTGACTCCGAGGTTGTCAGCCATTCGCTTCATCCCTCCTCGAGTCGACCGAGACGCACCAAGCGTGCGAACGCGGGGCTCTGGGTTTGTAGTTTCGCAAAGGTGCCGGACCCGACTACGCGGCCATCCTCCAGGTAGATCACACAATCGGCATGCTTGACGGTCGAAAGCCGGTGGGCCACGAGAATCACCGTGATGCTTCCGTGTAGGCCACGAATGACTGCGCTGATCTTGTCCTCTGTCTCGTTGTCCAGAGCCGACGTGGCCTCGTCGAGAACGAGGACCTGCGGGCGCCGATACAGTGCCCGCGCGATACCGACGCGCTGCTTCTGCCCACCCGACAATTGGGTTCCTTGGAACCCGACGATGGCGTCCATACCCCCGGGCAGGGAATCAAGAAGCTCGCCGAGTTGCGCCAGGCGAAGGGCCGCTTCAACAGCGGTTCGGTCGACAGACTGCTCATCGGCCCCGAACGCGACGTTCTCCCACAAGGTGGCGGCCAGCAGGTAGACGTCCTGCGGAACGTAAGCGACCCTGTCGAGCCACTGCGCGTGATCGGCGACGATGTCGAGCCCATCGAACGACACACGCCCAGTATTAGGTTCTATCAGCCCGAGGACGATGTCGATGAGGGTTGTCTTGCCCGAGCCGGACAAGCCGCAAACAGCAAGTGACGATCCCTCGGGAACCACGAATGACACGCCCTGCAACACGTCGTCGACCCCATCCGGGTAACGGAACCGCACGTCGTCGACGACGAGGTCGCCGGATCCCATCGCAGTCGCCGCGTGGCCCAGGTGCGGGTCCTTCTGGGCTCGTCCAGCTCGGGCGGCCCCCTTGCGGGGGGCTTCGCTCAGTCCCCGCAAAGCTTTCGTCGTGACATGGAGGCCCTCGATGCCGAATCGGATGTTTCCCAGCGTGGCGGTGAGCGCTGTCAACGACGGCAGCAACTTCACGGCGGCCGCGACGAAGAGGGTGATGGTGGGCATTGTGTTGTCCGCCCCGCCGCTCAGCGCGCTCGAACACAGCAGAACCGCGATCCCGAGAATCGTGACGAATTCGAGGACATACTTGGGAGCCTGGGCATAGAAGTTGGCGTCCCGAGACGCGGCGGCATTACGTGTGGCCGCATCACTGTACGTCACGAGAAAGTGCTGCTCAGCCTTGTGCATTCGCACTTCGCGGGCCCCATAGATCGCTTCGAGCAACGCATGGCTCATCTGCCCCGCGGCCTCTTGCGCAGCGATACCCGCCCTTCGATTCCTCGGCGCCAAGAATCGCTGGACCAGCGCGACCGCCACGAGGGAGTACACGATGACGCCCAGGGTGGTGCCAGGGGCCACGGCGAAGAGGAAACCGGCAATGAGACTGATTGACAGGAGCTGCCCGAACACCCCGAGCACGCCTCCCAGAACGTTGGCGTGGGCGGCCTGCACCGCGGCACCCACCGTACGGACGACCGCGCCGACATCCCGTCGTCGTTGCACGAGATAGCTGTCGCTCAAGTAGCTGTGCAGCAGCCTGGTCGCTGTCAGGACTTGGAGACGGGCCACCAAGTCGAAGGACCAGCGCGCGACCGCGAGGGCAAAGATGCTCTTTGTCAAGAAAGCCAGCACCATGGCGACGCAAAGCATCACGGCGAAAGGGCCACGCTCAGGCGTGCCCGCAAGGCGATGGATGACCCCGAGGTATCCGGCCTCGAGGCTCGCCCCGGAAAGCACCTGCATGACGGGCAGGACGACTGCCAAGCCGGCGAGATCGAGCAATGAGACCACGAACTGCAGTGCAGCGTACAAGCCGAGCTGTGCGCGGGTGCCGCGTGGAAAGCTGGAGACTAGGTAGCGCAACTCGCGCACCCAGGAGGTCTCCGGTTCAACAGAAGTAGTCATGAACGAGGACTCCCGGTTTCGATGAGGGTCAGGAGGCGTGTCGCGAACGCGGCCTCGGAGAATTCTGCTGCTCGCCGCTGCGCGGCTCGACGCAAGCTGGCCATGTCTGTCGGATCGGCGCGGGCAATATTGCGTGTAGCCAGCCGCAACTCCTCCAAGCTCGTCCATCGCACGGTTCCTGGCACGTCTGCGACGACTTCTGCCGGGCCCGCGGTGTCGTACACCATGGCGATAGCTCCCGCGGACATGGCTTCCACGGTCGTGATGCCGAAGTGCTCCTGTGACTGCGGTGCCATGAGGTGTGACTCTCCGAAACCCTGTGCGTGCCAGTACACCGACGACTCGCGATAAAGCGTGTGCAGTTCTTCAAGAGAGGCATTGGGATGAAACGCGACGGGCAGGCCAACGGACATCTCACGCAGCCTGGCCAGCTCTGCCTCTGAACCAACACTCCCAGCCAGATGCAATTGCCAGCCTTCTGCGTGCAGGTCCGCCATTGCGCGGAAGGCCACGATGAGGGCTTCCTGGTTCTTGTACGGGTGACCCGGCTGCCGGTCCTGAAATCTTCCGACTGCGAGGATCGAAGGCTGCCGCCAAACCCGTCCTGCCCCGACGCCGCAACAGGGCGGGTAGAGGACGTAGGGGTCGACACCCCAACGCTGTCGCGCGTGAGAGGCGGTGAACCGTGAGTTGGCAAGGAATGACGTGTAGGTGGCTCGAAAGTCGCTCCCCCGATTCTGCAGGCGGCGCGCGTACTGCGTCCAGGAGACGTAACGTGCACGAAGACCCGTGAGCCCGGGCGTCGTCAACTGGTGCGGGAAGTGGATGTAATACAGACTGCGCTCGGCGAGTCCCGGCAGAGTCGCGCCGTACATGCACGTGAGAAAGACGTCCGGCTGCATCGAGCGCACGATGCGGGCCCAGACTAACTCTTCGATCACCGTTCGCAGCGCCTCGAAGCGTCCCATCCTCCCGACGCTGGGAAGTTCCTCGTACGCAACGCCGTCGAGGTCGATCCCGAAGTAACCGGCGTAAGCCCCGAGGTCATCAACCTGGCCGGGAGCCACGATCACCGTGTCGTAACCGGCTGCCTTGAGCGTTTCAGCTGCGACGAGCGCTACGCGCTCGGCGCCGCCGCGCGCGGCAAGCATCGGGGCGAGGACGACCGCTCGGCCCCTGTCACTCACGACCACGCCTCCAATAGAGCGTCCGCGCGGTGCGTGAAGGTGTGTTGGGCGAGAGTACGTCGACGTGCCCTCTCGCGCAGCATCATGAAGTCCTGCGGACGCGCCACCGCGTGTCGGCACAGGTCCACGAGCTCCTCGTGGCCGTCGTACACGAGGATCTCTTCGCCTGGATCGTAGAAATCCGCCACGTCGGCACGATCAATGATCTGCACCGCACCCACCCCGGCGGCCTCGAACGTTCTCATCGTGAAGCCGTCCTGATCCCCGTGGATGTTCAAGGTGGCCCTGCCGTTCCGCATGATGGCGTGCGCGGACGGGCCGGCCACGTCGCGTCTGGCCGGGATGCCGAGTGAGCGCACACGCCACGTGCGCGCGCGGTCGAACACGTGATCCGACCAGCCCCGCCCCCAGGCCTGAACGGGGACACCTGCAGAGACAAGCGCCGCGAGCGCATGCTCTCTCTTGGGCAAGGGCGCACCGACGAAACTCACGAGCCCGGCGCCCGCAGTTGTGTTGTCGATGACGCTCGATGCATCGAAACCCAAAGGCACCTGCGCGATACGATGACCAGCCGCCCGGAGCGTTGCAGCGTCCTGGGCGCTGTACGTCGCCAACTGGGCATACCGCCCGACGAGGTCCGCGTCAAAATTGGTACGGCGGATCTCGTCATACATCCACACTCCGACGAGCCGGTCGTTCTCGGCGGCGAGGGCCCAGAACTCTTCTGTCAGAACATCCCCGCGAATGACGAGGACGAAGTCTGGAGACACTTCGCGAACCCGGGCCATGGCGCGGCGCGAGACCGTGGCGCCGGACAGATGCCCTCCGTCACCTCGAAGTTTGCCGGCTAGTTCGTGTGCGGTCTTGTTCCAGAGCTTCTCAGCGGGCGACGCGGCGACGTCGTAGCAATGGGTGAGCACCTCGTACCCCAACTCACCGAACGCCCGCCCGATGGCTGCGTAATAGCCGTGGAATGAAGGAGAGATGATGAGCAGTGACCGCGAGCGCGTCACGCTTCACCTCCCATCACGCGCGCAGGAACGCCGCCCACGACGGCGCCCGGCGCCACATCCTTGACGACGACGGCGCCGGCTGCAACAGTCGCCCCTCTGCCGATGGCTACTCCTCCGAGCACCACGGCGTTCTGGCCGATGAAGACGTCGTCCTCGATGAGGACGGGCCCGGTGCCGCGGACCTCATGCCGTGAGCCTCCTCGGGCATGGTCGGTCGACGTCACCATGACGTTGTCCGCGAAGACACAACCGCGACCGATGCTCACCGGGTCGCTCGAGTGCAGGTGTACGCGATGGCCGATGTAGGTGTCCGCACCGATGGCAAGGTGCCCCGCGGGGCCTTCCGCCGCCAGCCAAGCGCCGTCTCGAATGATGACCCGATCCGCGACGCTGATCCTGTCGGTCCCCTGGATCATGAGAGGCGAAACCAGCACGCTGCCCGACCCGAAGTGCGCGAAGGCCCGTCGATACAAAGGGGTCAGGAGTTGGGCCCGCCGATAGCGAACACCTGGGGTCTTCTCGATCAATGTTCGTGTCATCTTCACGCCTGGACCTCCGATCGCGAGGCGCCGACCGGAGCGCCGCGATGCAGCGGCGCCGCGCTGGATGCGCGTGGCGGGGCCATCTCGGCGGCCCGCCACGCAAGATTCGACGCGGCGGCGGGTTTGCCGAGACGGTAAGCGATGCAGATTCCGAGCACGATGAAGGCACCCACCGTCATGAACACCTCTCCCAGTTTCCACGCGCAGACGAGCACGACGATGACCGTCGCCTCTGCTGTGAGCATCTCCCATGAGACATGCAGTCGTCGATCGAGCAATCCCAGGCCGAGGAGGACGAAGGCCAGAACGGTTGACCAGAGAAAAACATGACCGCCCTCGACGAAAGCCTGCAGATACGAATCATGGAACCATTGCCGTCGATCACCGATCACCACGAACCCCTGATTGAGACCGAGGCCCGTCCACGGCGTCAGGGATGCTTTGATTTCCATCGCCTGATCGATCTGCGCCCTGTACCAATCGGTGCCTGTTCGGTCACCGAACGCGGAACTGGAGGCATAGTTGTTGATCGAGAAGACGAGAACCGCATACCCGATCGCCGCGAGGGCGATTCGATAGGCCACACCGATCCGGTTGCGGAGCAGGACCCACAGGGCGGCCAGCACGATACCTCCGAGCGCGGTTCGCGATCCGGTGAGAAAGACGAACCACGTCGAGAGGAAGAACCACGGTATGCGCCAACGCGGGGACAGAACCGCAAGCCCGAGGATCCCCCATATCGCGTAGTACATCCCTGCAACGTTCTTGTCCCCATAGAAACCGGTCAGATATGGCGGGTAATTATTCTCCGTCAGCCCGGCATAGAACAGAAGGACGTTGGCACATGCGCTCATGCATGCTCCGATGATGAACGACCGAATGTCGATCCGCCCGGTTGCGATGACAACGCACACGGCGAAGAGAATGAAGAACTTCAGGAGGCGCTGCTGCCACGGCATGCCGTGGAAGACGGAAACCAGGACGAGGAAGGCCATGAGTGCCAGGAAGGCGATGACCAGGAGACCACCGCCCGGTACGGTCAGCTTCGCTCGCCGGCAGGCACTGACGGCCACCATCACGACACCCGTTGCAAGACCGCCCACAAGACCCCCAGGCAGGGCGGTGGTGACGAACATCAGCGAGAAACCCATGACGAGGTCCAGGAGAACCACCGGCCCCCAGAAGCCGGCGACGGCCTGCCCGACCTTTTCCACGCGCGTCGAGGCGTGCGGTCCTTCCGTTGCGGCCTTGACGTTACGGGATTCAGGCACAGACGCACTTCGGCGGGTCTCAGCGCCGAGCAGGTGCTGCCACTCGGGAGCCATCCCCTCAGTTCGATTCATGGCCCGACCTCTCCTCCAGCAGGCCGTGATCGACCAAGGACATCACGAAGTTCTGCACGGGCTGCGCGATCTCGTCGGACGGCCATCCGTGCTCAGCAGCCAAGAGCGCCACGAGCCCCTCCGTGTCGGAGACCCGCGGGGACGCCCGCCAGACCAGCAACCCTACCTGCGGCAACCGCACGATGACTCCTCGAGACGCCCTGAGCACCCACACCGCAGATCGATCATCGGGGTCCGTCTCCACAGCGATGTCCTCAGGGATGGCCCATCGGCCCTGGGTTTCTTCACGGCGAGTCATCGCTCGGCCCTCGTACGCAGCCGCGTTTCAAGCCGGTGAAGCACATCACCGAGGGCCGTGACGAATCGCTGCCGGAAAGCGTGCACATATTCACGGCGCGTGGGAGGGTGGCCCAGCTCGTCGCTCAAGAGGCCCTTGTTGACCATGAAGAATGCACGGAAGACCCGCCCCTTCGCCAGTGGCCCGCGTGCCGCCCGGAAACGCCCGCCCCACTCGTCCAGACGTGATCCTTGCCCGCTGGAGAAGTACTTCCACAACGCGTAGGCAGGCAGCCCACGGAATTCCTCGAGACCACCGACGGCGGCAGCCAGCGCCAGCCGAGCCTCCATCTCGTCGGCGCGCCGTACCACTGCGGCGCGGCTCCCCTCCTCAGCCCCGCCCCAGGCAGCCTCGAGGTCCTCGATCCGGTGGCCGCCGCTACGCGCGAAGTGAAGAAGCAGCACCAGTCGCTGATCGTTCAGCGACGGCACATCACAGGCCACTCCGGCGAGGGTCCGGATCGTGCGCTGTCCCCACATGGCTTCGAAGGCCGTCGCGGGCTCGACATCGAACCCGGGCCACCAGCGATGTACATCCAGAAGGCCGAGATCGTGGCGGAGGTTCATCGCGTGACCGAAAGCGGAGCCTTCGTCGAAACCTGTGATCTCGCGCCAACCTCGCGCCCGGAGCGCCTCGACAAAGGCAAGCACGTGCTGGGGGCGAACGAGGACGTCCACGTCAACGCTGTGCCGCGCCGCCCGCTGCAGGCGGAGATCCACTGCTGGGCCTTTGACGTGGAGAAGGTCGCAACCGACCTCGTCAGCGATGAGCTGTACATAAGCATGCAGCAGCCGGACACGGACTGTCTGAGGGACCTCGACGCAGTTTGCCGTCATCGTGTCCATTCGTCATCCCCTATCCTGGCCTTGCACGTTCCAACACACAGGCGCGTAGCGCCAACTTGCCTTGCCCTCGCGGCGAACTCAGCTCGTCAGACCTCTCTGCCGCAACTCGCGCAGGGCGACGTCCCATGCCTCCGAATCGGCGCCCGGCATGTCCCACGATCGACCGATGAAGTCGGCCACGGCCTGCTCACTGCTCATCAGAGGCAACGGCGCGCCTGCGCACCGGAGACCCTCCAGAGAGGCGACGGCGTGCTCGATGTCCCCGGCCCGGCCGACATCCACATACTCCACCGGCGCACTCGCGACCGGGGCCGCAGCAGCAGCGAACCGAGCCAGGTCAGTCAACGACGTACGCTCACCGGTGCCACAGTTGAGGACCCGCAGGCTCCCGAGTCGACCCGGGTGATCGATGCACCAGGTGATCAGACGCGCAACATCGTCGACGTGCACGAAATCCCTCGTCGCAGAGCCATCGCCATAGACCGACAACGGTCGACCCTCGCGGAGGCGCGCGAGGAACGCCGCCAGAACCCCCGTGTAGGGATTGTGGAGTGCCTGTCCGAAGCCCACCACGTTCTGCGGTCGTAGAACAGTGACCGGAATCGCGGCGGCGTACTCCGCGAGGATGGCCTCCGCCTCGGACTTGGTTTCTCCGTAGACGGAGACAGGGCGATGCGGGTCCTCCTCCCGGGACGGCGCGGCCTCGGCCTGGGGACAGCAACGTCCACCGAACCGAGTGCCGTGGCGCCGACACTCGTACCGTCCCTCGCCGTAGACAGCTCGGGACGACAGTGCGACCAGAGCGGCACCCCAAGAAGCCGCCGCAGCAGCCGCGAGCCGCGTCCCCTCCACGTTGACAGCCCTGTAGCGCTCGGCCTCGTACATGGATTGTGCCGTACCGGTTTCAGCAGCCAGATGAACGACGACATCGAACCCCGGCAATGCGTCCCACGTGCTTGCCTGACTGACGTCTGCGATGACGACTTGCCCCGGAAAGCGCTGCACGGCAGCTTCTGCATGCTGGTGCACCTGGGCATTCAAACTGTCGACGGCGACCAGTTCATGCTCCGAGGCCAGCATGACGGCGACATGTTGACCGATGAATCCGGCCCCGCCGGTGATGAGTATGCGCATGGCGCCCTTCGTTGTGACCCGTTGCTTCGTGCCACTCTAACGCCCCGGCATGACGGGCGTCAGAACAAGACGCCCCCGTCACGTGTCCTTGAACACGCGACGGAGGGCGTCACCGGTGAGACCGCCGTGATCAGGCAGCCATGGCCTTGCTGAGGTTCTCGTCGATGGCGGCGAGGAAGTCCTGCGTGTTGAGGTACGGCTGGTCCTTGCTGATGAGCAGCGCGAGGTCCTTCGTCATCTTGCCCTCCTCGACCGTCTCGATGCAGACGCGCTCGAGGGTCTCGGCGAACTTCGTCACCTCGGGCGTGCCGTCGAGCTCGCCGCGCTTGGCGATGCCGCGCGTCCAGGCGAAGATCGACGCGATCGGGTTGGTCGACGTCTCCTTGCCCTGCTGGTGCTGACGGTAGTGACGCGTCACCGTGCCGTGCGCAGCCTCGGCCTCGACGGTCTTGCCGTCCGGCGTCATGAGGACCGACGTCATGAGGCCGAGCGAGCCGAAGCCCTGCGCGACGATGTCGGACTGCACGTCACCGTCGTAGTTCTTGCAGGCCCAGACGTAGCCGCCCTCCCACTTGAGCGCCGCAGCGACCATGTCGTCGATGAGGCGGTGCTCGTAGGTGAGGCCGCGCTTGTCGAACTCGTCCTTGAACTCGCGGTCGAACACGTCCTGGAAGATGTCCTTGAACGCACCGTCGTACGCCTTGAGGATGGTGTTCTTCGTGGACAGGTAGACGGGCATGTTGCGCTCGAGGCCGTAGTTGAACGACGCGCGAGCGAAGTCCTTGATCGACTTGTTGTAGTTGTACATGCCCATCGCGACGCCGCCGTCCTCGGGGAACTCGGCGACCTCGTAGACGACCTTCTCGCCGCCGTCGGCAGGCGTGTAGGAGATCTCGACCTTGCCGGCGCCGGGAACCTTGAAGTTCTGCGACTTGTACTGGTCGGCGTGAGCGTGGCGACCGATGATGATCGGCTTCGTCCAGCCCGGCACGAGGCGCGGCACGTTGCTCATGATGATCGGCTCACGGAAGATGACGCCGCCGAGGATGTTGCGGATCGTGCCGTTCGGGCTCTTCCACATCTCCTTGAGGCCGAACTCCTCGACGCGCGCCTCGTCGGGCGTGATGGTGGCGCACTTGACGCCGACGCCGTACTCCTTGATCGCGTTCGCCGCGTCGACGGTGACCTGGTCGTCCGTCGCGTCACGGTTCTCGATGCCGAGGTCGTAGTACTTGAGGTCGACGTCGAGGTACGGGTGGATCAGGCGGTCCTTGATGAACTGCCAGATGATGCGCGTCATCTCGTCACCGTCGAGCTCGACGATGGGGTTCTTGACCTTGATCTTCTCCATGGCCTGTGCTGGCTCCTTTGATCAGTTGGTGCGACGAATGTTCGCTGGCCTCAGGCTATCGCCATCCCACCGGCTCCCCGCAACGTCATCCTGGCGCGCGCAGCGCCTCCCACCTGCCGGGAGGCGAGGCACAACAGCGACACGATGTGACCTTTATCACCATACCTGCGGGTAACCCATCTCACTCACACCCCCACCCGCTCGCCCGACATTGCCGAATGCTTGGCAGACGCTGCGAAAACCCTTGGAACCCCATGCAACTCGCGACGAGACACACTCAAGGGTGAGGTCGAATTCGCGTCATGACCACGTCAATGAATCAGGTCAGTTGTCCTAGATACAGACTTTGGTGTGGGTCACAGCCAGTCCGTAAGGTCTCCATGACACTCGCGCGCAGTGCGCGAACACAACAGGAGGCACTGGGTGGATCTTCAGTCGTACATGCGCGCCATCATGAAGCGCTGGCGCATCATTGCCGGCTGCGTGCTCATCGCACTCTCCCTCGCCGTGCTCCTCACTCTCTTCACGCACAAGACGTACAGCTCGTCGGTGCGCTTCTTCGTCTCCACTGCGGACGCGTCGGACAGTTCACAACTCGCGCAGGGCAACACGTTCACCCAGGATCGCGTCAAGAGCTACACCCAGCTCATGAAGACGCCGAAGGTGCTCCAGCCCGTCGCAGACGAGGTCAAGATGCCCGGCGGCGCGGCGGCGATCGAACCCAAGGTGACGGCCAAGGCGGCGCCGGACACCGTCATCATCGACACGAGCGTCGTCGACACGAGCCCGAAGCGCGCGCACGCCATCGCGCAGGCGCTCGGCGAGCAGTTCCCCAAGGCCGTCGACGAGCTCGAGAGCGTCTCGAAGGACAAGCCGAGCCCCGTCAAGGTGACGCTCGTGCAGCAGGCGACGAAGAGCACGAAGGTCGGCCCCAGCTGGCCGACGAACCTCGTCCTCGCCGGCCTGCTCGGCCTACTCGCCGGCACCTCTCTCGCGCTGCTGCGTGAGCGTCTCGACACGAAGCTGCGCACGAAGGACGACGTCCTCGAGGCCGCTGACGACGTCACCGTCCTCGGCGCCGTGCCGTTCGACAAGGACGCGAGCGCCCACCCGCTCATCGTCGCCGACGACCCGCACTCGACGCGCGCGGAGGCGTTCCGCTCGCTGCGCACCAACCTGCAATTCGTCGACGCGACGAAGCATCCGCGCGTCATCACCGTCACCTCGTCGCTGCCCGGTGAGGGCAAGACGACGACGGCGGCGAACCTCGCTCTCGCGCTCGCCGAGTCGGGTGCGAGCGTCTGCCTCATCGAGGGTGACCTGCGTCGTCCGCGTCTGCTCAGCTACATGGGTCTCGAGGGTGGCGTCGGCCTCACCGACGTTCTCATCGGCCGTGTCGCCGTGCGTGATGTGGTGCAGCGCTTCGGCGAGCGCCGTCTCATGGTGCTCGGCTCGGGTGCGACACCGCCGAACCCGAGCGAGCTGCTCGGCAGTGAGCCGATGCGCGCGATGCTCGAGGATCTGCGCGGCCGTTTCGACTACGTCATCATCGACGCGCCGCCGCTGCTGCCCGTCACCGACGCCGCCGTCCTCTCGCGCGTCACGGACGGCACCCTGGTCATCGCGGGCGCCGGGATCGTCAAGCGCGACCAATTCCTCGACGCGCTCGACCACCTCGACGCCGTCGACGCGAAGGTGCTCGGTGTCGTGCTCAACCGTGTCGAGCGGGGCCCGCGCGGCAACTACTACGACTACCGCTACGACTACTCCCCCTCCACCGCCGACGACGACGACAAGGGCCGCACCCTGACGAGCCGTCGCTCGCGAAAGGGCCACTGAGGCGATGTCTGCGCCGGGGGGATCAACCCGACTGCCTCTGAGGGAACGTGATCGCGCCGTTCGCTACGGCTGGTTCGCGACCGACCTCGTGCTCGTCCTGTGCGCCGCCTATGCCGCGGCGTGGCTGCGCTTCGACCTCGACGTCTCCGATTCGGCGTCCGTCGAGATCGCCATGTTCGCGTTGCTCGCGGTCGGGTTGTACGCCGTCATCGGTTTCGTCCTCGGCCCCTATCGCATCGGGCACGTGCGCGGCTCGTTCGAGGAGACCGCCGACATCGCCCGTGCGACGGTGGCGATGGGGCTCGTCCTCGCCGTGCTGCGTCTGGCCTTCGGGGTGCCGCACGTGCCGCGGAGCATGCCGTTCACGGCGCCGATGTTCGCGCTGCTCGGCATGTTCACGCTGCGTTTCCTCGTGCGCTCGTGGCGCTGGGGCCGGCGCGTCTCGCGTGAGCAGGACGTGCAGGCCATCGTCTTCGGCGCCGGCCACAGCGGGCGTCAGCTCGTGCGCGGTTTGCACCGCGACACCTCGGAGGGCACGCGGTACGTGCCCGCCGCGCTGCTCGACGACGACCCGGGCAAGCGCCGCTTGAACGTCGACGGTCTGCGCGTCACCGGCACGCGTGAGGCCATTGCACGCGAGGCGGAGCGCACGAACTCGAGCGCGCTCATCATCGCGGCGTCCACGATGGAGGGCGAGGACGTGCGTGACGTCACCGAGCGCGCCCGTCAGGCCGGTCTCGACGTGCTGATCATGCCGCCGCTCAACGAGATGTTCCACTCCCCACGCGGCGCGGATCTGCGTCAGCTGAACCTCGAGGATCTGCTCGGGCGTCAGCGGATCGAGTTGGATCAGACGGCGATTCGTCAGTCGATCGCGGGCAAGCGCGTACTCGTCACGGGTGCGGGCGGTTCGATCGGTTCGGAGCTGTGCCGTCAGCTCGACAAATACGGCCCGGCAAAGCTCGTGCTGCTCGATCGCGACGAGTCGGCGATGCATGCGGCGCAGATGTCGATGACGGGGCGGGCGCTGCTCGACGACGGCACGCTCGCGCTGTGCGACATCCGTGACCCGCAGTCGCTCGCGACGGTGTTCGAGCGCGAGCAGCCGCAGGTCGTGTTCCACGCCGCGGCGCTCAAGCACCTGACGTTGCTCGAGCAGTTTCCGATCGAGGCGTGGAAGACGAACGTCCTCGGCACCCTCAACGTGCTCGAGGCGGCGCAGGCCGTCGGCGTCGAGACGTTCGTCAACGTCTCGACCGACAAGGCGGCGTGGCCGTCGTCGGTGCTCGGGTATTCGAAGCGTCTCGCGGAGCGTCTGACAGCGTCGTTCGCGAGCGCGGCTGACGACACGTACGTCAGTGTGCGGTTCGGCAACGTGCTCGGTTCGCGCGGGTCGGTCATCACGGCGTTCACGGCGCAGATCGAGCGCGGTGGGCCGGTGACGGTGACGCACCCGGACGTCGAGCGGTTCTTCATGCTCATCCCGGAGGCGTGTCAGCTCGTGCTGCAGGCGTCGGCGATCGGCACGGACGGCGAGGTCATGGTGCTCGCCATGGGCAAGCCGGTGAAGATCGTCGACGTGGCGCGCACACTCATCGAGATGGCGGGCAAACACGACATCGAGATCCAGTACACGGGGCTGCGCCCGGGTGAGAAGCTCTCGGAGCAGTTGTTCACGCCCGGCGAGGAGATCAAGACCTCCGAGCACCCGCTCGTCTCGCACGTCAACGTGCCGGCGATCGACCCGCAGCTCGTGCGCGCGCAGTACTTCGACACGGACGCCGACGCGCTCGCCTGGATGGTCGAGCACTCCGGCGGCCACCGCGATCACGACCCGAGCAAGGACATCGACATCACCGCGGAGGGGCCGATCCTCTCCCCCGATTCCGTCGCCGATCACCATGGTGGGGAGAACATCTGATGCACGCCTCCCCCGTCGCGCGCGTCGCGCTGAAAGCCGGAACAGCCGCCGCTTTCACGACTTTCGCCGCAGCCCCTCTGGTTCGCCGCGTGATGCTGCGAGCAGGAACGCTCGACATTCCGAACCACCGTTCGAGCCACACCACGCCGATCCCACGTGGTGGCGGCATCGCCTGCGTGTGCGGCGCAGTGGTCGGGGTGGCAGCCGTCGAGCTGACGGAACCGACGGCGCGCCGCCGTTTGCCCGCCGCCCTCGTGGCAGCGCCGCTGGCGATGGCAGCGGTCGGGTACGCCGACGACCACACCGGTGGGCTGCCGCCTCTCCCCCGGCTTGCGGCTCAGGCACTGGCCGGGGCCGTCACAGCCACGGCCGACCTCCCTCCGCTGGTTGCTGTTGCGGCCATCGTGGCCATGCCCGGGCTCGTCAATGTCGTCAACTTCATGGACGGCATCAACGGCATCACCGGTTCGACGGCTGCTGTCTGGGGCGTGAACGCCTACCTCGTGGCGCAGGCCGAGAAGGACGTGACCCTCGCGGTACTCGGTGCGGTCACCGCAGGCTCCGGGCTGGGTTTCCTCCCCTGGAACGCGCCAACCGCCCAGGTTTTTCTCGGCGACGCCGGCTCGTACCTGTTCGGCGGACTGTTCACGGCCGGGATCGTCGCGGCTGCGCGCGGGGGCGAGGGCCGCGCCTCCGCAACCCGTTGGCGTGCCGCCATGGCCACGGCTGCTCCGCTGTTGCCCTACGTGACCGATGCTGCTCAAGCCATCATTCGTCGGGCGCGCGCAGGAGAACCGCTGACGGAGGCCCATCGTGAACACGCCTACCAGCACCTCGTCGACCGCGTCGGATTGACCCACGCACGTGCCAGCGCCGTGCACGCCTTCGCTGCGATCACGGCGGCAGCGTCAGCGCGTGTGGGGAACCCATCGGGAATGGCCGGCATGGCGGGCGCTGCGGGCGCATACGTCGCGGCTCCCTTCGCCCTGCGCAGTGCTCGACCGCGTCCCGACGCGGGCCGTGGATCGAAGGAGACCGCATGAAGATCGGAATGATCAGCCACTGGTATGACCCGGAGGGCGGTGCAGCTGCCGGGCCGGGCACGATCGCGCGAGCCCTGCGTGATCGTGGGCACGACGTTCACGTCGTCACGGGGTACCCCATCTACCCCGCCGGGAAGGTGTTCGACGGGTACCGCATCCGCCCGTACCAGCGTGAATGCATGGACGGCGTCACCGTCCATCGTTTCCCTGCCTATCCCAGCCACGACGATCGTGCCGCCCATCGCATGGCGAACTATCTCTCGTTCGCCACAACAGGGTCGATCGGTGCCTTGGCGGTCCTGCGCGATGTCGACGCCGTCTTCGTCTACTCGACACCGGCGACGGTCGGCGCCGCCGGTGTGCTGCTACGGCTCGTGGAACGGAAGCCGTACCTCGTCCAGATCCAGGATTTGTGGCCCGACACCGTCACCTCGTCGGGATTCGTGAACGACGCCGACCGTGTCGGGACGATGGAAAAGGCCCTGCACCGAGCCTGCAACACGGTCTACCGCTTCGCTTCCCGGGTCGCCGTCACATCGCCCGGCATGGCCGACCTCCTCGTCGAGCGTGGTGTGCCGCGCGGCAAGATCGACTTCGTGCCCAACTGGGCCGAGGAACGAAGTTTTCACCCCGCCCCGGTAGACGCCGGTCTGCGGGATGAGCTCGGTCTCCCCTCGGGCGGTTTCGTCGCCATGTACGCGGGAAATCTCGGTGAACAGCAGTCACTCGAGACCGTGATCGAGGCGGCCGCACTGCTGCGTGATCACTCCGACATCACCTTCGCGCTCGTCGGCGCCGGCGTGGCGGAGGGGCGCCTCCGCCACCTCGTCCAGGACAAGGGCCTCACCAATGTCGTCTTCTCGGGTGCTCAGCCGTTCTCACGGATGGCGCAGGTACTCGCATTGGGAGACGTTCAGCTGGTCACGCTCAAGGACGTGCCGCTGTACCGTGCGACCCTGCCGAGCAAGCTGCAGGCCAATCTCGCCTGCGGTCGTCCGACGATCGCCGCGGTTGCCGGCGATGGTGGAGCTCTCATCGAGGCCGCCGGCGGCATCGCGGTCGCGCCCGAAAGCCCCGATGAACTCGCGGACGCTGTGCGCGCCATGGCCTCCAGCTCTGCCGAGGAGCGCTCGGAGCTCGGCCGCCGGGCGCGTGACTACTACCTGGCCAACTACAGCGAGCAGGTCATCGGTGATCGGCTGAGCGAACTGCTCCTCTCCGTCGCAGAGGGGGCACGATGAGCCGGGTGGCCGTCGTCGGTGCGAGCGGCTTCGTCGGATCGGCTGTTGTCGAGGCATTGACGCGGCGTGGCCATGAGGTCGTGCCGGTGCGCGCACCGCGCCTGACAGCCTCCTCGGATGCCGAGGAGCAACGGGCCGCCGACGAGCTGGCACCGTCATTCGCGGGAGTCGACGCCGTCGTGAACGCTGCTGGAATCGCGGAGGCGACGGGGGATGACGCCGCCATGGCTGCGGCGAACGGTGTGTTGCCTGCGGCAGTCGCGGGGGCGTCGCGTCGCAATACCGCGAGACTCGTGCACGTGAGCAGTGCGGCAGTTCAAGGAAACGCGGACCTGCTCGACTCGTCAGAGGCTACGCACCCGTTCTCGCCGTATTCGCACAGCAAGGCCGACGGTGAGCGGCAAGTGCTCACCGCGCGCGGCGAGGGGCTCGAGGCCGTCGTGTACCGCCCGCCGGGCGTTCATCATCCCTCTCGCCGCGTGACCCGGCGACTCGTCTCGCTCGCGGCCTCACCCGCTGCAAGTGTCGCGGGGGCCGGGAATCGCCCCACGGCGCAGGCTCTACTCGAGAACGTCGCCGACGCCATCGCGTTTCTCGCGACGTGCGAGACGGTGCCCCCGGCCATCGTCCACCACCCCTCGGAAGGCCTGACCACTTCAGGCCTTCTCGAGGCTCTCGGTGGGCGACGTCCCCGTCGCCTGCCCACCCCGCTCGCGCGGGTGCTGGTCTTGGCGGCCAAGCGCGCTGATCGGGTGCGGCCGGGACTGGCCGGTCAGGCTCGGCGCGTCGAGATGCTCTGGTTCGGACAGGCACAATCACCCTCGTGGCTGACTGCAGCGGGCTGGAGACCTGTCGCCCCCCTCGATCATTGGATGACCCTCGGACGCGCAGTCCGCGAAGGAGAACACGCATGACTGACCTCGCCGGCAAGACCATCGCCATCACCGGCGGCACCGGCTCGTTCGGTTCCACGATGGTGCGCCACCTGCTCGCCCAGGACGTGACGCAGGTCCACGTCCTGTCACGCGACGAAGCGAAGCAGGATGAGATGCGCAAGCGTTTCAGCGACGCGCGCCTCAAGCTCTTCCTCGGCGACGTCCGCGATGCGCACTCCGTGGAGGACGCCTTCGTCGGCGCTGACTACGTCTTTCACGCGGCTGCGCTCAAGCAGGTTCCGAGCTGTGAGTTCTTTCCCGATCAGGCGGTGCGCACCAACATCGACGGCAGCAACAACGTGCTGCGCGCCGCGAGCCGCGCCGGGGTCCGCTCCGTGGTGTGCCTGTCGACCGACAAGGCCGTCTACCCCGTCAATGCGATGGGCATGACGAAGGCCCTCATGGAGAAGAGTGCGCAGGCGTTCGCTCGCAACAACCCCGACTCCCCCAGTGTCGTGTCGACGACGCGCTACGGCAACGTCATGTACAGCCGCGGCTCGGTGATTCCCTTGTTCGTCAAGCAGATCATGGACGGCAAGCCGCTCACCCTCACCGAGCCGAGCATGACCCGTTTCCTCATGTCACTCGACGACTCGGTCTCGCTCGTCCTGCACGCCTTCGAGAACGCCGAGCGCGGCGACCTGTTCGTCCGCAAGGCCCCCGGATGCACCGTGGAGACGCTCGCGCGGGCGACGGCCAAGGTCCTCGGCGTCGACGACCCGCAGATCAAGGTCATCGGGGCCCGTCACGGCGAGAAGATGCACGAGACGCTCCTGTCGAGCGAGGAGATGGTGAAGGCCACCGACCAGGGCGACTACTACCGCGTTCCGCTCGACGCGCGTTCGCTCGAGTACGAACTGTTCACGTCCGAGGGCGAGACCGAACTCAAGGACGCGACGGACTACACCTCCGCCAACACCGAGCAGCTCGACGTCGACGGTGCCGTCGACCTGCTCATGACCCTGCCCGAGATCCAGCAGATTGTTGAGGCCCGCGCATGAAGATCGTCATCACCGGAGCACATGGTTTCCTCGGCTGGCACACGCGCGCACGACTGCACACGCTGACCGACCATGACGTCGTCGCCATCGGCCGCGACAACTGGGACGAACTTCAGGCGCACGTCGCGGACGCCGACGCCGTCATGCATCTGGCCGGCATCAACCGTGCGGAGACGGACGCCGCCGTCGAGCAGGGCAACGTCGACCTCGCGCAGGACATCGCCGACGCCGTGCGCGCGGCCGACAAGCCCGTGCGCATCGTCTACTCGAGTTCCACGCAGGTCGGCAACGGCTCTCCCTACGGCCGCGGCAAGGAGCGCGCTGGCGAGATCCTCGCCGACGCTGCCACCGCGAGCGGCGCCGCATACGTCGAGGTACGCCTGCCCAACATCTTCGGCGAGCATGCTCGCCCGTACTACAACACGTTCGTCGCGACGTTCGTCGACAAGCTGCTCGAGGGCGAGACCCCGACGGTCAACGACAACCCCGTCGAGCTGCTGCACGTGCAGGATGCCGCGGCCTCGCTCATCGAGGCCCTGTCTTCGCGCGACCGCCTCATCCGCCCCCACGGCCACGACACGCGTGTGCCGGAGGTGCTGTCGTTGCTCGAGCAGTTCCACGACGTCTACAGCCGCGGCGAGATTCCGAAGCTGCCGACGCGTTTCCACACGAACCTGTTCAACACCTACCGCGCGGCGACGTTCCCGAACAAGTACCCGTTCTCGCTCATGGTCAACGCCGACCAGCGCGGGGAGCTGATCGAGACGGTGCGCGCTCACGGCAGCGGCGGCCAGTCGTTCGTGTCGTACACGAAGCCGGGCAAGACGCGCGGTGAGCACTACCACCTGAGCAAGATCGAGCGTTTCGTCGTCATCAGTGGCAAGGCGCGCATCTCGCTGCGCAAGGTGCTGACCGACGAGGTCGTCGACTTCGACGTCGACGGCACGAAGCCGGCCGTCATCGACATGCCGACGCTGTGGGTGCACAACATAACGAACATCGGTGACGAGGACCTCATCACGATGTTCTGGGCCGACCAACTGTTCAACCCGGCCGCGCCGGACACGTACTGGGAGCCCGTGCGCCCCGCCGAAGCCAAGGAGGCCTGAGCGATGAAGGTCATGACCATCGTCGGCACGCGCCCGGAGATCATTCGGCTCGCGCGCGTGATGAACCAGCTGGACAACACCCCGGGCGTCGAGCACGTCATCGTGCACACGGGGCAGAACTACGACTACGAGCTGAACGGCGTCTTCTTCGACGACCTGGGCGTGCGCAAGCCCGATCACTTCCTCGCCGTCGACACCTCGAGCCTCGGGGCGGTGCTCGGTGGCACGCTCATGAAGAGCGAGGAGGTGATGCGCGCCGAGCAGCCCGATGCCGTGCTCGTGCTCGGCGACACGAACTCGTGCATCGCGGCCGTCATGGCCAAGCGCCTGCGGATCCCGACGTATCACATGGAGGCGGGCAACCGCTGCTTCGACGAGAACGTGCCGGAGGAGACGAACCGACGCCTCGTCGATCACGTCGCCGACTTCAACCTCGTCTACACCGAGCATGCGCGCCGCAACCTGCTCGCCGAGGGCCTGCACCCGCGCCGCATCATCAAGACGGGCTCCCCCATCCGTGAGGTCGTCGAGGCGTACACCGAGCAGATCAAGGCCTCCGACATCCTCGCGCAGCGCGGGCTCGAGGAGGGCAAGTACTTCCTCGTCAGCGCCCACCGCGAGGAGAACGTGGACAACCCTGAGCGCCTGCGCGCCCTGCTCGACGGGTTGATCGCCGTCCACGACGCCTTCGACATGCCCGTGTTCGTCTCGACGCACCCGCGCACGCGCAAACGTCTCGAGGCGCTGCCGGGGTGGGCGGAACCGGAGGGCATCACGTTCAGCGAGCCGCTGGGCTTCCACGACTACAACAAGCTGCAGCTCTCGGCCGCGTGCGTGCTGTCGGACTCGGGCACGATCGCCGAGGAGAGCTCACTCATGGGCTTCCCCGCCGTCACGCTGCGCGACTCGATCGAACGCCCCGAGGCGCTCGACACGGGCGCCATCATCATGACCGGCCTGCACGCCGACGACATGGTGACGGCCGTGCGCGTCGCCATGGAATCGGGCTACCAGCGCGCCGGCGTCAGCGACATCACACCGGAGGACTACCTCATCGACAACTGCAGCCAGCGAGCGGTGAACTTCATCCTCTCCACGGCACACCGTCACCACCAGTGGGCGGGGATTCGAACCGGAGAATCGCGATGACCGACAAAGACAAAGACCTGAAATCCTTTCTCACCCGATTGCGCGTGGCACGCCTCCTCGCAGCGTCGACCAACGACATCCCCGTGTGGCGCACCGTGCGCCGCAAGGGCCTAGAGCGTCTCCTCGACGCACCGGGTCTTCGCATGTCGAGTAACGTCCGCCTCGACCGCTCCCACCCGGAGCTCGGCGGCCGGCTAGTCCTCGGCCGAGATGTCGAGATCGGACCGCGCTGCATCCTCGACATCTCGGGTGGTATCACCATCGAGGACGGGGTCACCGTCTCAGAGGACTCTCTGCTACTCAGTCATGACCATAATTTTCAGGACGCCGACACCCATTGGCGTGTCCAGGGGAAGGTGGCCCGCCCGCTAGTGATCGGGCACGGGGCGTGGATCGGCGCCCGGAGCACCGTGCTCGGCGCGACGCAGTCGATCGGCGAGGGTGCCGTCGTGGGCGCTTGCTCGCTCGTGACGAAACCGATCGAGCGCATGGCGCTCGCCATGGGTGCACCCGCGACCGTCCGTCGTTACCGCACGAGCGCACGAGAGCAGCAGTGAATCTGAGCGCACGGTCCTCGGCCGTCCGCGCGGGCATGGCCTACGGAGCGGCGGTCGGTGGTCTGTTTTTGGCCGAGTTGCTTCTAAGCCGTTCTCAAAGCGCAGCGACCTTCGGTGAGTATCAAATTGTCAGGCAGCTTGTTCCCCTCGTGGTGGCCCTTGCACTCATGGGTATTGATCAAGCGCTCATGCGGCGGACCATCGAAACGGGCGACGATGGACTGTTCCGCCCATACGTGCTTCGGTCCTTGGTTGCCGCCGCCGTCCTCGGAGCCGCCAGCGCTGCCGTGATCGCGGTGATGTATCACGTTTCGCTAGTCACGACCGTAGCTGCTGCATTGGCGCCGCTTTTCGTCGTGGCGAGCGAGCTGTCCGCGGCCCTTCTGCGCGCCCGCGGTTCGTATGTGGCCTCCGCTGCCCTGCAGCAAGGGTACCGGCTCCTCACCGCGTTCTTGCTCGTCGTCGCCGTGCTGCGGGGCCCCGTGTCGACAACAGTGGCTAACGGAATCCTGCTCGCCTCCGCCCTCGTCTGTGGTCTCGTCGCGTTACCTGTGATCGCCCGCACGCCAGACACCGGTGCGCGCCGACAGCGCGAACTGCACCGAATCGGCGTAGGTTTCGGTGTCTCCATGCTCACTTTCGCAGGGTTGGACTGGGCCGACCAGGCTTTTCTGTCCTATAGGTTCGACACCCTGGCCGCAGGCGGAGCTTACGCGGCCAACAAACTCGTAACCGTATACCCCGCCATCACGCTGGCCTCGGTACTGGGCTTCGTAGCACTTCCGGAACTGGTCCGGCGAGCGTCCTCCCTGACGAGTGATCTGTTCTTCCGCATGCTGGCCGCTGCGGGGGTGCTTTCCCTAGCGTTCGCCGTTGTCCTTGGATCGCTTTTGCACTGGTCAGGCACCGCTTTCATACAAGTGCAACCGAGTCTCCTATCGGTATATCTCCTGGCCCTCACCGGGGCCACCCGACTGGCCTATGTCGTACCCAGTGCGGTTCTAGGATCGGTTGGAACGAGCCGGGCCATCCTCAAAGCTGCGTTCGTGGGCTTGCTGGCCATTCCGCTCCTAGCCACGCTTCTGTTCACGCTCCCCATCGAGGATCCGGTCCTTCTCGGCTCGATTGCCATCTTCAGCGCTACCTGTTTCCGCTTTGCGGTCGCGGTCTGGTTTGCGGCGAGATCGGTGAGCCGCGCGACTGGCGTTGCTCAGCACGTTGACGACGAAACCACCACGAGTAAGGCGCTTTCCCCCAACGAGGAGTTGTATCCCCTCCGTACTGTCAGGACCGTGCCACAACGGCTCGTGCGGACCCAAGCGAGCCCCATGCCCGCGCGTTCACGACGTCGCCGGGGGACAACGCAGGGCGCTCCCAGCAGCTCCGCCTTCACGCGCACCCTCTCGGCATCCATCCTTTCCATAGTCAGCATCGCAGTCCTGGTAATGACGACGCCCGCGGAGGCGACGGAGACACCCGACTCGACATCATGGATCCTCTGTGCGCTTGCCATTCCGTGGGTGTTTCTTGCGATGCGCCTCTTGGCTGGGCGCTCGCCAGAAAGCTTCTGGTTGAGTCCGACGGGAATGGCCTTGGCGTTTCTATGGTCCTCCGTCCTCGTCGTGCCCGTGCTGTGGCGCATCGGGCTGGCAACACCCTGGGATGACTTCAATGCTGAGCCCGACGACGTCATCTGGATCGCTGTCGCACTACTCACGGTCATGACCGCGGCTAGTGCCATAGCACTTGGCGCGCGTCGACCGGCAAGGGTCACTTTTCAAGCCCCGTCCCGTTCGGCGTTGACGGCACCCCTCCTGGTCGCGTTCTCGGCCGGCGTTGTGGCCTTGGGGGTTCTGTACCTGGCCGTTGGCGGCTTCGGCGCGCTCTTGTCATCGCTAAGCACACGGCGAGACGCACTCGCTGGGCTCGGTCTTCTCAACGCCGTGGCCGCCGTGCCGGGTGTCGCCGCCCTCTTCACCATGATGTGCGCCCGGGTAACGCCTTTTCAAAAGATCCTGGCGCTCGCTTGTGCCTTACAGTTCATCCTGTATTTGTTTGTCAGTGGATCTCGATTTCCCCTCATCGCGTTCCTCCTAGCCATTCTTGTCGCCCGGGCACATCACCGGCGTATCTCGCTCGCGTCCTTCGGCCTCCTCGGCACCCTCGCCGTTCCCTTTAGCGTGTGGTACGCGGTAGCTATCCGCCAAACGAGCAAAGGCGCGACGGGGAGCTCTGTATTCGGGGGTGAAGGAATGCGCGGGTTCTTGAAGTCCCTGATGGATCCGTTTGTTTTCGGCGGCTTGGATGTGCTGCGCACGCTCGGTGCCGTGATCGCTCACGGAGAGCCGATGATCGCAAATGGATTTCTCCAGTTTCTGGGTGGCCCGTTCACCCTCGTCCCGCGTTTCATCTGGCCCGGAAAACCGGACGGTCTCTCCATTTCCTTCTCCCAAGAGTATTTCCCCGTGAGATGGGCCGACGGCACGGGTGTTCCCCCCTCTATCCTTGCGGAGGGCCCATATCTTTTCGGCAAGTTGGGCGCCGTTCCCTACCTCGCAGTTACCGCACTCCTGCTCGGATGGGCCGGTAAGCATGTGTGGCAATCGACCTCGGCGTTCGCGCGACTCGCCGGGATCATGCTCACAACTGACACAATCGTGCTCGTCAAATCCGGAAGCGACTCGTTCCTGCGCATGCTCACGCTTCATGCCCTCGCTTGCGCCTTCTTCGCCCTCGTCGCGCGTTTCGCAGGGTTCGTTGGCATCACAAAACCCATGGAGAACCATGATGAAGACCCTATTGATCGACCTACTGCCCTACGAACACTCGACACGGACGAGGAAGCTCGGCGAACGTCTTACCGCCGCCGGCGTCGCGTGCGAGGCGATCACGCTGTCGCAGGTGGGGCGCGTGGGCATCGCAGGGAGCGAGGGCGACGCGGTCGTGGACGGAGTCACGGTGCGCAAGATCGCGACCCCCGCGCCCGCTGAGGGCGCCTCGACGCGAACGGCGATCATCAACTTAGCGAGGACATATCCCAAGGCCGTGGCCACGCTCGCCTGGCGAGCGATCCGCACACCGGCCGAAGCCATCGTCGTGGGGCACATGTCCCTCTTCTGGATCGGGCTCGCCCACCAGAAGCGCTATGGTTCCAAGATCCTCCTTAATGGGCGCGAGCGCCCTGGAGGGATTAATACCAAGGGCTCGCTGGGCACAGCGTTCTCCCGCGTAGAGCCGGCCGTACTGAAGCGGCTGGCAGGCGCCGAGGATCTTGCCGTCGTGGCGGTGTGCGACGGCCATGCCGACGACTTCCGTGCCCTAGGCGTTCAGACATTCGTGGCGCGTAACGCCCCGGCTGCAGAGTTTCGCAGCGACTTCGTGCCGACCCCCGACGAGGACGTGGTCCGCGTCGCGTGCGTAGGCAGCCTCTACGAGGGACGCGCGATCGAGCTTCTCATCAAGGCAACCGACGCAGCGCGGTCGACCGGCGCTCGGGTGGTTCTGGAGATCACCGGCCGCGGAGGCGCCGAGTACGTGACCGCGCTGAAGAATCTGGCGGCCTCTTGCCGCCATCCCGAAGCTATCGTCTTCCACGAGCCCTGCGCTCCGGATGAGGTTCCGGCGGCCTACCACCGCGTGCACGTCGGCACAGCGCTGTACGAAGCCGTCGATGAGGCCAATGACTCCCTATCGAACAAGATCTTCGAGTCCGTCGTGAGCGGCCGGCCGGTTCTCGCCGGTGACCTTCCCGAGAACCGCCGGTTCGTCTCGGAACACGGGCTTGGGTGGTTGACCGACGTGACGCAGGAGGGCCTGACCAACGCCCTCCTCGACATCTATGCGCGACGCGATGAACTGCCAGAGCTCGCTCGGGCGGTTCACGAAGTGTCCCGCGCCTTCTCATGGGAAACGGAATCCGCGCCTGTCGTGGCGTGGATCACGGGTTCCGCTCACCTCACCGACGACGAAACGGAAACGCAGTGAAGATCAGTGTTATTGGCCTTGGCTACATCGGCTTGCCCACGAGTGCCGCTTTGGCCTCTCGAGGCACCCGCGTGCTTGGCGTCGACCTAAATACTCACTTCGTCGACGAGATCAACGCGGGCCGCGTTCCGATCGTCGAGCCAGATCTCGACGCCGCGGTCGAGAAGGCCGTAGCGGACGGAATGCTCACCGCCTCCACCCATGTCGAGGCGGCCGACGCGTTCCTTATCGCCGTGCCCACCCCTTTCAAGGGTGAGCACGAACCCGACCTGTCGTACATCGAGTCGGCGGTTTCCTCCATCGCACCCGTGCTCCAGCCCGGCAACATCGTGATCCTCGAGTCCACGAGCCCGGCCGGCACGACCCGGAAGATCGCTGAGTGGCTCGCGCAGGCGCGCCCGGACCTCACGTTCCCTCACGACCACGAGTCGCCGGACGTGTTCGTCGCGCACTGCCCCGAGCGCGTACTGCCCGGCCGCATCATGATCGAGATGGTCAGCAACGACCGCGTTGTCGGTGGTATCTCGTCTCATTGCGCCCAGAAGGCCGCCGAGATCTACCGGATCTTTTGCCAGGGGGAGATCCTCTTGACAGACGCGACCTCTGCGGAGATGGCCAAGCTCACCGAGAACGCCTTCCGCGACGTGAACATTGCCTTTGCCAATGAGCTGGCGGAAATCTGCCGCCACATCGGAGTCGATGTGTGGGAGGTCATCCGCCTCGCGAACCGCCACCCTCGTGTGAACATCCTCAACCCCGGCCCTGGCGTGGGCGGCCACTGCATCGCGGTCGACCCATGGTTCATCGTGGATGCTGCACCTGACCAGGCAAACCTCATTCGCACTGCCCGCGAGACGAACGACGCACGTCCAGACACCGTGGTCGCCGACGTGGCGCGCATCGCGCCCTCCGGCGCTGTCATCGCGTGCCTCGGGCTCGCATTCAAGGCGAACATCGACGACCTGCGCGAGAGCCCGGCTGTCACCGTTGTTTCACGTCTGAGCAAGGCTGACCCGACGTGGCAGCTTCTTGCGGTGGAGCCACACGTCGAGCAGCTACCTGCGTCCCTCGAGTCGTTGGAGAACGTTCGACTCGAGAGCCTCGACGCTGCCCTCGGATCAGCCGACGCGGTAGTCCTGCTCGTCGATCACGACCAGTTCAAGGCGATCGACAAAGACCACATCCGCCAGATTCCCCATGTCGACACACGGGGAATCTGGCGAGAGTAATCAGGTAATCAGGGAGTGAACTCGGCCACCCTCCGACCCACCCCGAGAAGCTCCGCCATGGCGGCCACGCAGCGTTCCGCTGCGTGGCCGTCGCCGTAGGGGTTCACGGCCGTAGCCATCGAATCGTAGGCCGCGGTGTTGTCAAGGAGCAGTTGGACCTCGGTATGGATCCGTGCACGGTCCGTGCCCACCAAACGCACAGTCCCGGCCTCCACAGCCTCCGGGCGTTCCGTCGTGTCACGCATGACGAGAACGGGCTTGCCCAGAGATGGAGCTTCCTCCTGCACCCCGCCGGAATCGGTGAGCACGATGTCGGCTGCCGCGAGCACGTGCGCGAACTGGTGGTAGCTCAGCGGCTCGGTGAGAACCACGTTCTTGGCCGCCGAGAGGATGGGTTCGATCGCCGTTCGCACGACCGGATTCTTGTGCATAGGGAGAAGCACTAGCAGATCTGGGTTCCCGGTTGCCAGGTCCGCGACGGCAGACATTGCGGCAGTCATCCGGTTCCCCCATGACTCGCGGCGGTGCGCGGTCACGAGCAAGATCCGTCGCCCGCTGTTCAACGCGTCCGCCACCTGCGGATCGGTGAAGTCTGTGTCGATGCCGGTCGTGGTCTTGAGCGCGTCGATGACCGTGTTACCCGTCACCACGATGTCCTCTGCAGCGATACCCTCACGCTGGAGGTTGGCGCGAGAAGTAGATGTCGGAGCCAAGTGCAGCGCCGCGAGTGGAGCGACCAGCCGACGATTCGCTTCTTCGGGGAATGGAGAACTCATGTTTCCGGTACGCAACCCGGCTTCCAGGTGTACCACGGGAACACGATGATAGAACGCCGCGAGGGCCCCCGCGAGCGCACTTGTCGTGTCGCCTTGCACGACCACGGCGTCCGGCTTCTCCTCGGCGATGCACTTGGCGACCGCCTCGAGGGTACGTGAGGTGATTTGTTCGAGACTCGCGCCGTGAGCCATGAGGTTCATGTCCACGTTGGGCCTGATCCCGAAGAGACTGTTGACCTGGTCCAGCATTTCGCGATGTTGCCCAGTTACCGCGACAATCGGATCAAACCGCTGATCCTCGCGAAGGGCCAGAACCAATGGGGCCATCTTGATCGCTTCGGGTCTTGTGCCGTAGACGGTCATGATCTTGTGAGTCACGTATTTCTCCTCCGTGTGGGGCCCGCCACATCGTACTTTGTGAAAAGCGTACCTGCGCAGCCCAGAACGCCCTCACCCGGGACAGATTTGGGCCTCAGCACACCGAGGGCGCCTGCCGAACCGTCCCGCCACGATCGTCCTCGACGAGCCCGAACTAGGGTCGCACCCGTTCGCCATTCACCTCTTGAGCGAACTTCTGCGGGCTGCAGCACGCGACAGCCACCGCGTCATCCTCGCAACCCAGTCCACGGATCTGCTCGGTGAGTTCGACCTCGAGGACATCGCAGTCGTCGAACGCCGCGACGGGTCGACCCACGTCTCCAGACCCGACCGCGGGCAACTCGACGGCTCCCTCCACACCCACTCCGTACCCGAGATGTGGGAGATGAACCTCCTCGGCGGGCGCCCGACGGCCGACAACGTCAGCGCGTCATGAAATACATCGCGCTGGTGGTGGAAGGGCAGACGGAGGAAGCCTTCGTCACGCAGATCCTCAATCCATATCTCTCGCGGCACGACATGTTCGCGATCCCCACGATCGCCAAGACCAAATCGACGCCGACAGGCAGCCACAAGGGCGGCGCGCCCTGGCACAAGTATGTGCCCCTGGCCTGCGCCCTGGCCGCGCAGCCCGACAAGGCTGCGGTGGGCATCCTCATGGACTTCTACGGGGTTCCCCGTGACACACCCGGCTTCGACGCTGAACGCTCCGGCGCGGAATACCGCGAGGTTCTCCTGGGCCGTATGCGCGAGAAAGTGAACTCCTACCGCGTTCAGCCGCACCTCATCATGCACGAGTTCGAGACGCTGGTCTTCGCCGCCATCGACGCGGGCGCGCGGTCCAGCCTGACCGATGCCGAACTCGGCGCGCTGCGAGACGTCATCCGCAATTTTGGTGGGGACATCGAAGCCATCAACGGAAGCATTGCAACGAGCCCGTCGCACCGTCTCACCGCGGCATGCCGGACCTACGTGAAGACCGCGACCGGCATCAGCTTGCTCGATGAGGTGCCGTTCGACGACATCCTGGAGCGCTGCCCGACCTTCGCCCAATGGCTGTCAGAAATCGTGGCGGCAGCACACAACCACGCGACCTGAGTGCCCTGAGCACACCAACGGTGGAGGATGCGCGTGAACGCGGCATCCCCATGACTCGTGATGCGTCACACCGACGGGCTGAGCACCCTGGAGATCGTCGCCATCGGGCCGTCGAGCTGCGCCTGCATCTGGCGGAACACCGCGTCACCACGCATGTATGGGTCGACGACGTCCGCCGCGTCGTCCTGACGTGCCGGCACCTGAGCACGCCGAGCACCCGCTGCGGCGACGAGCTGCGCGACGACGTTGTCGCCCGGCGCGCGGGCCACGTCAGCGGGCGTGAGCCCGTCGCACAGATCCGCGAAGTCGAGGACGGCGAACACCCTGCGCAGCGCGAACGGCGCCACCTGCACGACGAGACGACGATGCTCACGCGTCGCCGTCAGCACGAGATCGGCCCCGGCCACCATCTCCTGGGTGATCTGATGCGCCGCATAGTTCGACGTGTCGACGCCCCGCGCCTCCAGCAACCGCGCACTGCCCGGCTCGATCGGTTGCCCCACGAGCGCACCCGTGCCCGCACTGCTGACACGCACCCCGATCGGCGCCAACTCATACGCCAACACACGCTCCATGTACGGGGAACGACAGATGTTGCCCGTGCAGACTGTCAGGATGCTCGGCTCACGCGGCGCCTGCTGCGCCCCCGATGCCGGCTGCGTGCGGCGCGCGGGCCGCAGCGTCGCGCCTCCGGCGTTGGCGTCGCCCCACCAGGAATCGGGCTCCGCGGTCGGCGAGTCGCCTGGCCGCTGCGCCGTGCTGCTCGGGGCCGGCGGCGTGTCGCGTTCGTCGGCCCAGGGGTCGAAGTCACTCATGGTCGTGCGGCGCCAGCTCGTGGACGAGCGGCACGACGTCGGCGATCGAGTCGCAGATGCGCGTCGGTACGAATGGGTAGCGGTCGACCTGGTCGGGCTTCGTCGACCCGGTCAACACGAGGATGCTGCGCAACCCCGCCTCGAGGCCGCTGCGCACGTCCGTGTCGAGACGATCACCGATCATCACCGTCGACTCCGAGTGCGCGTCGATGCGGTTGAGCGCGCTGCGCATCATGAGCGGATTCGGCTTGCCGACGTAGTACGGCTTGACGCCCGTCGCCGCCGTGATGAGCGCCGCGATCGACCCCGTCGCCGGCAACGGCCCCTCCGTGCTCGGGCCCGTGACGTCCGGGTTCGTCGCGATGAACCGCGCGCCACCCTCGATGAGACGGATCGCGCGCGTGATCGCCGTGAACGAATACGTGCGCGTCTCCCCCAGCACGACGTAGTCGGGCTCGCGCTCCGTCATCGTGTAGCCGACGTTGTAGAGCGCCGTCGTCAGCCCCGCCTCACCGACGACGTACGCGCTGCCACCGGCGCGCTGATCGGCGAGGAACTGCGCCGTCGCGAGCGCCGACGTCCAGATCGCCTCCTCCGGCACGTCGATGCCCGACGCGAGCAACCGCGCGCGCAGATCGCGCGGCGTGTAGATCGAGTTGTTCGTCAGGACGAGGAAGCGACGCCCCGTCTCCTGCAACGCCTGCAAGAACTCCGCAGCCCCCGGAATGGCGCGTTCCTCGTGCACGAGAACGCCATCCATGTCCGTCAGCCAACACTCCACTGCATGGTGGTTGCTCATCCGCTCATCCTCACTGTCGTGCCGAATCGTTCAACCCATGATGCGACGAACGGCCGCCGCCACCGTCGCGAGCGCCGGATCGGCCTGCGTCGCCATCCTCGCAAAGACCTCTGGGCCCTGACGGAACGGGTCGAGAATCTCCGCCTCGACATCGGATCGAGTGCTGTGACGCTCGACGCTGCCCGCCGTCGAATTGGCGACGAACTCGCGCAGCCCGTCGACGCCCTTGGTTCGGGGTAGGGGCGCCTCGGCGCAGACGTCGGCGAAGTCGAGCAACGCGAAGATGCGCGACGCCGCCGTCGGCGCCTCTTCGACGAGGACGCGCCGATGCTCGCGCGACGCCGTCAGCACGAGGTCCGCCTCACGCACGAGTGCGGGCGTCACCTGACGCGGACGATAGCGCGCACCGTCGAGGCCGCGCTCGCGCAGGAGGGCCTGCGATCCCGACGACATTCGGTCGATGAGCAACGCACCCGTTCCCGCGCCCTCGACGCGCACCGGCAGGCGAGCCAGGTCGGCGGCCAGCACCCGCTCGAAATACGGTGAGCGACAGACGTTTCCCGTGCACACGACGAGGATGGTAAAGGTCTCGCGATCATCCCCGGTGGCCAGGCTGTCGACCTCATGGCCCGCCTGCTGAGGGCGAACCGGCGCCGGCCCGGCATCGAGGCTGAGCGAAACGTCCGGGCGGACTCGCGCTGCCTCACGCTCGCGCTTCGCGGTCTGCACCTGCGCGAGCCGTCGCTGATCGGCGCGCGTGCGGAACGTGCCCCACTGCCCGGGCGTGACGGGCTCGACGGCCTCCTCAGCCTGAGCCGGTTTGCCCGACGGCGCGGCGTCGCGCGGTTCTCTCACGTCACTCCCCCGTCGTCTGGAGCGCGGCGAGGTCGTAGTCGACGACGACCGCCGCGTGGTCGCTCCACCGCTGATCGTAGGCTGCGGCGCGCCCGATCCACGGTTCGCGGGCGACAGCGGCGAGCGCCGGGCTCGCGAACTGGTAGTCGATGCGCCATCCGGAGTCGTTGTCGAACGCCTTTCCCCGCCACGACCACCACGAGTACGGGCCCGGCACGTCGCCGTGACTGGCGCGCACGACGTCGACCCAGCCGTTCTGGGTGAGCCGCGTCAGGTACGCCTGCTCGTCCTCGAGAAACCCGGCCTTGCCACGGTTTCCCTTCCAGTTCTTGAGGTCGTTCGCCGTGTGCGCGACGTTGAAATCGCCCATGACGAGCGCCGGACGATCGACGAGCTGCGCCATCCGCGCCTCGAGCGCGTCGAGGAAGGCGTACTTCGCAGTCTGCTTGTCGGTGCCCGCCTCGCCGGTATGCACGTAGACGCTCGCGATCGTGACGGCGCGACCGCCGACGACGACGTCAGCCTCCACCCAGCGGCCGATCTCGTCGAAGCCGTCGATGACGCTGCTCGACGACGCGAGCGCATGCTTCGTCAGGATGGCGACGCCCTCACGGCCCGCAGCGGCCGACTCGGCGTGCGCGAGTTCGTACTCGGCGAGAGCCGAACCGTCGAGTGCGGTCGCGAACTGCTTCGCCGACGCGCGCACCTCCTGCATGGCGACGACGTCCGGCTCCTGCTGCGCCAACCACTCCAGACCCCCGCGACGCCGCGCTGCCCTGATGCCGTTGACGTTCGCCGTGATCACTCGCATGGGCTCATCGTTTCAAGGCCGCATGATCGTGTCGAACCCACCGACCACAACCGCGCCCAGCCCGAAACCCTGCGTCCAAGTGCACCCGCGTGCATCTGGACGCGGGGAAGAGGTCAGCTCGCGGGGGTGATCGTCGGGCGGCCGAGGGCGTGGACGGTGAAACCCGCCTCAGCCCACCGCTGCCGATCCAACGCATTCCGCCCATCGATGAGCACACGACCCGCGACCTGCTCAGCAACATCGGCCGGGTCGAGATCGCGGTACACCTGCCACTCCGTCAACAACACGACCACCCGCGCCCCCACCAACGCCTCATCAACCGTGTCGACATAACCCGGCCCCGGACGCTGAGCCCGCGCCACAGCCAGTGCCTCCGGATCATGCACCCGCACATCCACACCCAACGCCACCAGACGCTCAGCCACGTCCAACGCCGGACTATCCCGAATATCGTCCGAATTCGGCTTGAACGCCGCCCCCAACACCGCCACCGGCGCCCCCACGACGTCCTCACCCAGCACGTCACGCACGAGCTCCACCACCCGCGAACGACGACGCACGTTCGTCGCATCCACCGTCCGCAAGAACTCCACCGACTCCGCCAGGCCGAGCTCCTCACCACGTGCCATGAACGCACGAATGTCCTTCGGTAAGCACCCCCCACCGAACCCGACACCCGCACCCAAGAACTTGCGGCCGATGCGCTCGTCATGCCCGATCGCATCCGCGAGCGCGACGACATCACCGCCGCTCGCCTCACACACCTCAGCCATCGCATTGATGAACGAGATCTTCGTCGCGAGGAACGCATTCGCGCTCACCTTGACCAACTCAGCCGTCGCGAAATTCGTCACCAACCGCGGCGTACCCGCCGCCAACGCCCGCGCATACACCTCATCCAGACGCGCGACATTCGCCTCCGCGAACTCCCCCTCCACGCCGTACACGAACCGATCCGGCGTCAACGTGTCCTTCACCGCGAATCCCTCACGCAAGAACTCCGGATTCCAGATCAGACGCGCATCCACCCCCTCACACACGCCGGCCTGCAGCACCTCCAGCACGCGCGGCACCGTCCCCACCGGCACCGTCGACTTACCCACAGCCACTGACCCCGCCTTCATGTGCGGCGCCAACGACGCGAACGCACCGAACACATAATCCGTGTTCGCCGCATACTCCCCCGGCTTCTGCGGCGTCCCCACACACACGAAATGCACATCAGCATCCGCCACATCAGCCATGTCCGTCGACCACCGCAACCGACCCGACGCCTGCGCACTCACCAACAACTCCGGCAACCCCGGCTCGAAGATCGGACTACGCCCCGCCGCCAACGCCTCGATCTTCAACACATCCGTGTCGACACCCACCACGTCATGACCCAACTCAGCCATGCACGCCGCATGCACCGCGCCCAGATAGCCCGTGCCGATGACCGAGATCTTCAAACCCATGCCGCAGATTCTAGGGTGCCGCCCCTGCTGCGACGCTCATTTGCCGCGCGCGGCACCCGTCACCGCGGCGTTGTTCGTCGCGCGTTCACCGGAGTCGCGCTCACGCACTCGTCGGTGCGCTTCGGCATCTCGGGTACGACGGCTGACGGCGCCGGCCGCCGTCGACGATGTGCCCTGAACCACACGCGCCCGACGACGAGTCCGAACAGGCGCCCCACCGCGTCCGCACGCGGGCCCGAGGATGCCGTGACCACGCGCCGCTTCCCTGAGAGGCCGCAGCACCCACCGTCCCTGACACGACGGAGACAGGCCCCACGCAGGTCGCCGTTGCGCCCGTTGTCGACAAGGACGAGGACGAACGGCGGCGCGCCGAGCACGCTCAGCTGCACGGCCAGGCTCGCGCTCGCCCTCGGACGGGGATGATCACGCTCACCTCGACCTCCGAGGGACGTGTCATCGGCTGCGACCTAACCGAGCTTGACGCCCGTGAAGGCGACGAAGGTGACGATCGCACCGAGCGCGTACAACGCGACGTCCGTGCCCCGCGAACGCACCTTGAGATCCGGCACGACACGCTCGGGGAAGACGGCGCGCATGATCGCCCCCAGCAGCGGACCCACGGCCATGAGGATGCCTCCGACGCGCACATGCCCGCCGAAGACGACGGCGAGGCCCAACGCGACCGGCAACACGACGACGAGCCACGGGACGCCGAGCTTGAAGTGACTCACCGACCCCGAGCCTCGGCCTCACGCTCGGCGGCCTCCACGACGTTCGTCAGCAGCAGCGCACGCGTCATCGGGCCGACGCCGCCGGGGTTCGGCGACATGAATCCGGCGACCTGCGCCACGTCCGGTGCGATGTCACCGGCCACCTTGCCGTCGACGCGGCTGACTCCGACGTCGAGCACTGCGGCACCCTGCTTGACCATGTCCTTCGTGATGAGCCCCGGCACACCGGCGGCGGCGACGATGACGTCCGCGTTCTTCGTGTGAGCTGCGAGATCCTTCGTGCCGGTGTGGCACAGGATGGCCGTCGCGTTCTCGCTGCGACGTGTGAGGATGAGACCGAGCGGGCGCCCCACCGTCAGCCCACGCCCGACGACGACGACCTCCGCGCCGTTCAGCGGCACGTCGTAACGGCGCAGCAGTTCGATGACGCCCATCGGCGTGCACGGCAGCGGCGCCTCCTCGCCGAGCACGAGCTTGCCGAGGTTGACCGGGTGCAGACCGTCGACGTCCTTCTCCGGCTTGACGCGTGAGAGCAGCGCGACCTCGTCGAGACCCGTCGGCTGCTGGATGAGGAAGCCCGTGCAGTTCTCGTCGTCGTTGAGCTCGTCGATGACGGCCTCGACCTCGGCCTGTGTCGCGGTGGCCGGCAGATCCTTGCGGATCGAGGTGATGCCGACCTCCGCGCAGTCCTTGTGCTTGGCGTTGACGTACCACTGCGAGCCTGGGTCATCGCCGACGAGCACCGTGCCGAGGCCCGGCGTGATGCCGCGCGCCTTCAACGCAGCGATGCGCTCACGCAGTTCGCCCTTGATCGTCGCGAGGGTGGCCTTGCCGTCGAGCGTCGTCGCAGTCATGGCCCCAATCCTGCCAGACGCCCCGGGCGCGCGGTCGGCGCTCACACCGGGGTGTGACGGGACGCTCGTGATCGACCTGGGCTCACGCGTACGGTCGTCGTATGACACGAGCGTGCCGAGCGGAAAGTGGCGTGGCGCGTTCCCGCGCTCGTGGCACTCGTCGTCGGGGTGCTCGTCGTGGCGTTGTTCCTCGTCGTCGACCGCCGTTCGTCAGCCCCGGTCGCCGACGCGCCCTCACCCAGCCTGAGCGGACGCCCCGTGGTGGCCTTCGTCGGCGACAGCTACTCCGCCGGCTCGGAGGCGAGCTCACCGGACAAGCGATGGACCACCGTCCTGAGCGCTGAGCGCGGGTGGAACGAGATCAACGCCGCCGTGCCTGGCATGGGCTACGACGTGGGGCGTCCGACGCAGCACTACGCTTCCCAGGTCGCACGAGCCGCAGCGTCGAAGCCGGGCACGGTCATCATCTCCGGCGGATGGAACGACGTCGCCCGCGGCGTGCCGACGGCGACCATCGTCGAGGGCCTGCGCGAGACGCTCGCGGCGGTGACGAAGCACGTCCCCGAGGCGCGCGTCGTCATCATCGCACCGATCGGACCGGCGAGTTCTCCCCCACCCGACCTCGTACGGCTGCGCGATGCCGCCGCACCCGTGGTGCGCAGCTCAGGTGCGACGTGGCTGGATCTCGACTTCCCGCTCACCGGTCACCCTGAGTGGATCAGCCCTGACGGCCTGCACCCCAACGACGCGGGCTACGAGCGCCTCGCCGAGCTCACGAACGCGCGTCTGAAGTAGCCCGTCGGCCACCGGAGCGTGCCGCCACCGCTGCCGCCGCAGCGGTGACGACCATGCCGACGACGGTGCGCACATCGACACCTTCGCGCGCCACCGGGTCGAGCAGGTCGATGACGAGCGCCGCGACGAGCTGCCCCATGATGCCCATGAGCCCGAGCACGAGCACGCTGATGTGCTCCGTCGCCCACGCCGACAACCCGATGAACGCGATGCCCAGCGGCGCACCGAGCCACGCCCACCAGGGAGCGTCGTGCGGCCACTGCCACTGCGTGAAGCCGAGGAGCACGCGCGCACCGGCGAACACCACGAGAGCGATCACGCCGACGAGGAAGTTCTGCAGCGTCGTCGCGTACGAACTACCTGCCCGCGCACTGACGCGCCCGTTGAGACCCTGCTGGAACTGCGTCATGACGCCCGCGATGATGACGGCGAGGGCCGGCAGGATCGCGATGCCACCCGGGACGTGCTGGCCGCTCACCGTGATGCCGACCCCGACGACGGCGAACGCTCCGGCGAGCGCGCGAGCGGGGGTGATCGGCGTGCGCCCCTTGGGGCCGGCACCGACGTGATCGGCGAGCAGCCCGCCGAGTGCCCGGCCACCGACGCTCGCGACGATGAAGACCGCTACCCCGAGGATGGCGACCGTGCTCGTCTGCACCGCCACGAACGCACCGCCGAGAACGCCGCCGAGGCACTCCCACCAGCGCAGACGCCCCGCCCGAATCGCGTCGACGAGCCGACCCGCGCCGCGGCGCAGGCTCGGCACGACGAGCGTCAGCACGAGCAGCGCGAGCCCCGAACCGAAGCTCCACACCGCCGCGACGAGCGGCTCGGACAACGGCTCACCGAGCGTCCCGTTGAAGCGCGCCTGCAACGACAGGCACGCCCCACCGAAGAACGCGGCAGTGAGGGCAAGCGCCTCGGAGGAGGCTCTGGCGTCACGCTTCATCGCAGGGCACCGCGACGATGGCAGGTTTGGCCGAAGATGTGGCCGACGTTCAGGCCATCTTGAGCCAAACCCGCCATCTGGGGGTTGTCGATCAGAGGTGTCATTCAGTGCGCGAAGTGACGCGTACCGGTGAAGTACAGGGTGACGCCGGCCTTGTTCGCGGCGTCGATGACCTCGGCGTCACGAATGGACCCACCCGGCGCGACAACGGCCTGGACGCCCGCGTCGAGCAGGATCTGCAGGCCGTCGGCGAACGGGAAGAACGCGTCCGACGACGCCACCGAACCACGGGCCCGCTCGGCGCCCGCACGCGTCACGGCGAGGTTGCACGAGTCGACGCGGTTGACCTGGCCCATGCCGATACCGACCGACGCACCGTCCTTGGCGAGCAGAATCGCGTTCGACTTCACCGCGCGCACCGCACGCCACGCGAACTCGAGGTCACGCATCGTGGCCTCGTCCGCGGCCTCGCCGGCGACGAGCTGCCAGCGCTCGGGGTCGTCACCCGTGGTGCGACCGTCCTTGTCCTCGCCCTCTGCGTCGATCATGTCGCGCTCCTGCACGAGCAGACCACCGCTGATCGGGCGCATGTCGAAACCACCCGCAGTGGGCGCGGGCACGGTGACGAGGCGCAGGTTCTTCTTCGCGGTGAGTACCTCGAGGGCGTCGTCGTCGAACGCCGGCGCGACGACGACCTCGGTGAAGATGTCCTTCACCGTGTCCGCCATGGCCTTCGTCACCGGGCGGTTGGTCGCGATGATGCCGCCGAACGCGCTCGTCGAGTCGCACTCGTGGGCGCGCTGGTGCACGGCGGCGATGTCCTCGTCGGGAGCGCCGACGGCGATGCCGCACGGGTTGGCGTGCTTGATGATGGCGACCGTCGGCACGTCACCGTGGTCGTACGCGGCGCGGTAGGCGGCGTCGGCGTCGACGTAGTTGTTGTACGACATCTCCTTGCCGTGCAGCTGCTCGCCCTGGGCGAGGCCGCTCGCGTCGGCCGACGTGTAGAGGGCCGCCGCCTGGTGCGGGTTCTCGCCGTAGCGCAGGCTCGCAGCCTTCGTGAACGTCGCGCCCATCCAGTCGGGGAACTGATCGCCCGTCGCCTCGTCGTCCGAACCGGCGAGGTTCTCCCCCATCCACGTCGCGACGGCGACGTCGTACGACGCGGTGTGGACGAACGCCTCACGCGCGAGCTCGGTGCGCTGCTGCAGCGTGAAGCCGCCACCGTTGACGGCGGTGATGACGTCGTCGTAGCGCGACGGGTCGGTGACGATCGCGACGGTGGGGTGGTTCTTCGCGGCCGCGCGCACCATCGTCGGGCCGCCGATGTCGATCTGTTCGACGCACTCGTCGATGCTCGCACCGGACGCGACGGTCTCGGCGAACGGGTACAGGTTGACGACGACGAGGTCGAACGGTGCGACGCCGAGCTCACGCAGCTGCGCCAGGTGGTCGTCCTTGCGCGAGTCGGCGAGGATGCCCGCGTGCACCTTGGGGTGCAGCGTCTTGACGCGACCCTCGAGGCACTCGGGGAAACCGGTCAGCTCCTCGACGGGCGTCACCGGGATGCCGAGACCGGCGATGAGCTTGCTCGAACCACCGGTCGAGACGATCTCGATGCCGGCGTCGGCCAGGGCGCGTGCCAACTCCTCCAGACCCGTCTTGTCGTACACCGAGACGAGGGCCCGCTTGATGGGGCGCAAACCGTCACTCATTGATCAAAACCGTCCTGCCGTTGATGGACCAACCACGTGCGAACCTGCGGACGACGTCCACAAGCATGTCGCGCTCCTCGACCTTGATGCGTTCGTGGAGCGAGTCTTCGTCGTCATCGGCTCGCACCTCGACGGCGCGCTGCGCGATGATCGGGCCCGTGTCGACGCCGGCGTCGACGACGTGACACGTCGTACCCGTGATCTTGACGCCGTGGGCGAGGGCATCCCGCACACCGTGCGCGCCGGGGAAGCTCGGCAGCAGCGCCGGATGCGTGTTGATGACGGTGTGGCGCGCGAGCGTCGTCGCACCCAAGATCTTCATGAAGCCGGCCGAGACGACGAGGTGCGGCGGCGCATCGGGGTCGCCCGAGTCGTCGTCGAAGCTGCGCTCGATGGCGTCGGCGAGCGCCTTGTCCCAGGCGTCGCGGTCGGCGAAATGGGCGGTGTCGACGACGAATGTCGGGATGCCTGCGAGCATCGCGCGCTCGAGACCGGCGCACTCGCGGTCGGCACCGACGGCGACGATCGTGAACGGCGAGCGCTGACCGCGAGCGGCCGCGTCGGCCTCTGCGTCGATGAGCGCCTGCAGCAGCGAACCGCTGCCGGAGACGAGGACGACGACCTCGAGCGGTCGGGTGTCGGGGCGCAGCTGCGGCGTGGCACTCACGTGCGTAACCCTACCGACCGCGCTTGACGAAGCAGCGACTGCGAACCCGCTAATCCTGAGGGGTGGAAAGCTGCACGCGCTCGCTCGTGAGGCACGGCTGCGACCTGCTGCGACGGGCGCAGCATTTCATGCTTCATATCGGCTCGACCCGGCCTATGCGGAGTACGCATCGCACGAGACAGGAGACGACCTCGAGCATGTTCGGAGCAATCGGGCGCGCCGCGAGCAGCGCGAACGGCGTCGGTCGAACGACGAACACGCGGCAGGCTCACAGCGGTGACGATGCACCGGGGCCAGATCTCCTGGTGCGACCTCGGCCACGGGGAGAAACCCTGGCTCGTCGTCTCGAACAACGCCCGTAACACCCATCTGCGCAGTGCTCTCGTCGTGCGCGTCACGACCTCGGCGAAGCCGCCGCTGCCGAGCATCGTCCCGATCTAGCTCAGCGGCGCGAATCGCGCGGGCCAAGAACTCATCGGCAGCGTCCTCTGCGACGACATCGAGGTGCTCTGCGACGACGACCACGTGCGCCCCGGGGGTGGGTTACGACCGCACATCATGCGGCGCGTCGATGCTGCCCTCGAGGTGGCTCTGGCCCTCACGTGACCAGCGATGACGCCGAGGACGCCACGCGGGGCTCAGTTGAAGAAGAACTTCTCGACCTCGTTGGGGTTCTGGCTGTAGGAGCTCTCGCAGGATTCGCGCGCCTGGTTGGTGTTGGCGCCCCACAGGCACTCCTGATAGCTCTTCGTGCGTTCGTAGTGCACGAGCGGCGCGGCCGTCATCCCGAGCAGCAGCGCTGTCAGCGCGAGGCCGACGAGGTTGGGCCCGAGCGCGCCCGGGACGCCGGCGCGGCGCACGTCGCGCAGGTAGCGGATGCCGTAGAAGAGCGACAACGCCAACGGGATGGCGGCCAGACCCGACGCGGGCAGCGGCAGCCACGACAGCAGGAACCCGAGCAGCAGATACCGCAGCGACAGGACGTTGTTGCGCAGACCGGGCGGCAGCTGGGGCATCTCACTCACAGCACTCCCAACGATCGAGGACGACGATTTGATCCCGCCGCGCGGGCCACGTGCATCGCGTCACTTCTGGTGGCTCGAACGCCAGTGACGCGCCGCCGCCGTCGCGAGCGCCGGCAGCACGAGCAGTAGCGGCGCGACGAGCCACGCCTGCCACGAGGGGCCGGCGTACTCGAGCAGCCCCCGCGACACCGACGCCGTCGAGAACCACCACAGCAGCCACATCGTCACCGTCGTGACGGCGGCGGCGCTCGCCGCGACCGTCAGCTTCGCACGCAGACTCGCGAACCGGGTGAGTGCCCGGCCCGAGGCCCAGCCGATGAAGACGCCGACGCAGATGGGCACGGCGAGCGCCGCCCAGGCCCACGGACCGACGTGGTCGGGCAGCGCCCCGAGGACGGGGACCATCGGCAGGGTGCCGGGCGTCATCCCGGAGTGGCCGATGCTGACGGCACCCGCCTCGAACGGCGCGCCCGTCGTCCACCCCGCCATGTGGGCGAGAAGATTGGGCAGGGCCATCACCTGCGCCAGCACGAGCAGGCAGCCGCCAACGACGCCGGGCGCGAGCGCTTGGTGAACCGCCCACACACGCGGCGCGTGCCAGGCGATGAGCACGACGAGCAGCAGCAGCGACAGCGCGGCGAACAGGCCGGCGCCGCGCAGGCCCGCAGACAGCGAACGGCGCAACAGCAGCGGGGTGGCCTCGACGACGACCTCGTCGAGCGCCGCGAGTTCGGGCGAGTGCTTGCGTTCGTGCCAGGCCGTCCACGCCACGCCGAGCGCGGCCACGAGCGCCGGGCCCACGATGAGCGACCACCAGTGGATGTGGCTGTGGCCGAGCCCCGCGACGATGCCGAGCACCTGCGCCGCGACCACGTATCCCCCGACGTACGCGAGCATGATGGCGCGCAGGTCCGCGGCGCGCAGCCGCTCGTCGGGGAACGCCGCGCGCGCGCCGAAGCAAGCGGCGAGCACGCAACCGAGCGTCAGCAGCAGCGGGCTGAAGACGACCGTGATGCCGTCGACGACGACGTGCCCGCGATGTGCGAGCGCCCACAGGTCGATGGCGACGCCGAGTGTGTCGTTCCACGACGACGTCGACTGTGCATCGAGCGTCCATGCGGCGAAGACCGGGACCATGAGGACGACGAGTGACGCGAGCGCCGCGACGATGCCGTACCCGAAGGCGAGCGGGACGTGCGGGCGCCCGGCCGGTCGCGATTCGTTCGTCGAGCGACCATTCGCCCCGGTGCGCGCCGCATCTCGCTGAGACGGTCCTGTCGAACCTCGTGACGCCGAGTCACGAGACGCTGCGCTCTGTCGCGGCGGGCGGGAGCCGCCACCCACGCCGTCACGGGCACCCGCGCGCGCGGGTGAACTGCCGCCCGCACGCTGCGGGCGCTGCGGTCGAGGGCGTTTGTTCGCCGGAGACGAGGCGGACGAGGAACTGCGGGGGCGACGATCACTCATGGCCCGGCCATCCTCTCAGGCCGCGCGGGGCCGATGCTCGAGGCTCGCCGCAGGAACGAGTGATCCCGCCACCTGGAGCAGGTGGCGGGATCAGCGAGAGGCGCGGGCCTCGGGCGCGCGGGTCGAAGCCGTGTGGCGCCGAGAGCGCTCAGACCTGACGGAACGCTAACGTCACTTGGCCTGGATGCGGATGGCCTGCGCGTCGCCGTAACCGCACTTGACGTCGATCGTCTTGATCTTCTTGCCGTTCGGCACCTTGTAGACGACGTCACCCGTCGTCGTGTCGCCCTTGTAGAGGGTGCCGTAGTCGAGACGCTGCCCGTACGAGGCGAAGTCCTCGCGAGCGGACGTGTTGTCGTCGAGCTTCACCTTGAGGCACGTCGTGCCGGCGTTGAGGTTCTTGTCGCCGAGGTTCGTCATCGTGATGTTGACGGCGACGAAGTGGTTGCCGTTGCCCGGCTTGTCGAAGTCGTTCTCGGGGGCGACCGGGTCGGCGATCTTGTTGACCTTGGCCGACATCTCCTTCGTCTTGACCTCCTCACCGACCTTGCCGGTCTTGGGGCCCGACGCGTCTCCCGAGTCGCCCGTACCGGTGTCGGAGGACGGGGACTCGCTCGTCGTGGGTGCAGCCGCGCTCGAGCTCTGATCCGGCGTGGAGGCCGGTGACGTGGCACTCGGGGCCGCCGAGGTGGCCTCGCCCGCAGCCGACGACGCAGCCGAGGCCACGGACGGCGCCGCGCTGTTCGCGGCCGACGTGGCCTGGGACGCGCCGCCCTCGACCTGGGTGCAGGCGCTCATGCCGAGCGTCATCGTGCCGGCCAGCAGGGCCAGGCCCATCGTGCGTGCGGTGGTCTTCATCTGGGTGTTCCTTTCGGTGCGTCCGAGCCGCGGCGGGCCCGGGCTGAGAGTGAAGTGGTCAGTGGGCGAGATCGACGCGGATGGTGCGCTGATCCCCGGCGAAGTCGAGGGAGCATCGCACGTCGACGGACTTGAGTTTCTGGTTCTTCGGCAGCTCGAACGTCACGTCCCCGCTCGCGGTGTCACCCTTGTGCAGGGTGGACGAATCCATCGGCGAACCGTGATCGGCGAACAGTGACGCCGACGCCGACCCGTTCGTCGTCGTCTTGGCGTCGATGCACATCGACGGGCTGAAGTTGATCGGTGCGCCGCCGACGTTCGTCACCGTCATCGACACGGCCGCCCACTTCTTGCCGGCCCCCGGCTTGAAGACCGCCGAATCGCCGACCGGCACCGGGTCGACGACCTTGGTCACCTTCACCGACAACTTCGAGGTCTTCGCCTCCGCACCGACCTTCGTGGTGACGAGCCCCTGCTGGCCGGAGCCGAGCGGATCGGATGCCGGCGCGGACGACGCGGCCGCCTCGCTCGACGCGGCACCAGCGGACGTGGCGGGCGCCGACGACGACACGGGCGCGGCAGCAGACGTCGCCGCGCTCGGAGTCTGCGCGGCCGCGTTCGAAGACACGGCGGCACTCGGCGGCGCAGACGCGCTCGACGCCGGCGACGAACCGTCGACGCTCGTGCACGCACCCACCGACAACGTCACGCCCACAGCTCCGACGAGACCGAACCCTCGCTTCAAGTCCATGACGATCCCTCCCAGGTCGACGGACTCTCGCCCGCGTCATCATTCATAACTTAACCGTCACTGGGACGCCGCTGCATCATCATTGGTTCCATCCGTGCGCCGACTTCTCGCGGCCATGTCACCGGCAACCTCGGCGACACGACGAACGCCCCCGCACCAGCGCGAGCCGATGCGGGGGCGTTCGTCGAGATCACCGAAGCGACGTTCGGTGAATCCGCCTCACTTGCTGAGGTTGTTCATGATCTCCGTCATGAGAGCGGCCGTCTCGGACGGCGTCTTGCCGACCTTGACGCCGGCGGCCTCGAGGGCCTCCTTCTTCGCGGCAGCCGTGCCCGCGGAGCCGGACACGATGGCGCCGGCGTGGCCCATCGTCTTGCCCTCGGGAGCGGTGAAGCCCGCGACGTAACCGACAACCGGCTTCGTCACGTTCTCCTTGATGTACGCCGCAGCGCGCTCCTCGGCGTCGCCGCCGATCTCACCGATCATGACGATCGCGTCGGTGTCGGGGTCGTTCTGGAACGCCTCGAGCGCGTCGATGTGCGTCGTGCCGATGACCGGGTCGCCGCCGATGCCGATGGCCGTCGAGAAACCGAAGTCACGCAGTTCGTACATCATCTGGTACGTCAGCGTGCCCGACTTCGAGACGAGGCCGATGCGGCCCTTGCCGGCGATGTTCGCCGGGATGATGCCGGCGTTCGACTCACCGGGGCTGATGATGCCCGGACAGTTCGGGCCGAGCAGGCGCGTCTTCGAACCCTTGCTCAGGTTGTAGAACTCGGCCGAGTCCCTCACCGGGATGCCCTCGGTGATGACGACCGCCAGCGGCATCTCGGCCTCGATGGCCTCGACCGCGGCGCTCTTTGCGAAGGGCGGCGGCACGAAGATCACGGAGACGTTGGCGCCCGTCTCGGCCATGGCGTCCTTGACGGAGCCGAAGACCGGAACCTGCTTGGTCTCGCCGTTGACGTCGAAGTCAACCGTCTGGCCGGCCTTCTTCGGGTTGACGCCACCGACGACGTTCGTGCCCGAGGCGAGCATGCGCGCCGTGTGCTTCATGCCCTCGGAGCCGGTCATGCCCTGAACGATGACCTTGGAGTCAGCGTTGAGAAAAATCGACATGGAAGTCAGATCCCTTTCAGTTGGCCGCGGCCAGCTCGGCAGCCTTGCGGGCTGCGCCGTCCATGGTGTCCACGACCGTCACGAGCGGGTGGTTGAAGTCGGAGAGGATCGCACGGCCCTCTTCGACGTTGTTGCCGTCGAGGCGCACGACGAGCGGCTTCGTCGCCGCGTCGCCGAGCTTCTTCAGGGCGCCGACGATGCCGTTGGCGACGGCGTCGCACGCCGTGATGCCACCGAAGACGTTGACGAAGACGCTCTTGACCTGCTCGTCGTTCAGGATGACGTCGAGACCGTTGGCCATGACCTCCGCCGAGGCGCCGCCACCGATGTCGAGGAAGTTGGCGGGCTTGGCCTTGCCGCCGGTGAAGTCCTCACCGGCGTAGGCGACGACGTCGAGCGTGCTCATGACGAGGCCGGCACCGTTGCCGATGATGCCGACGTTGCCGTCGAGCTTCACGTAGTTGAGGTCGAGCGCCTTGGCCTTGGCCTCCAGCGGGTCGGCCGCGGCCTTGTCCTCGAGAGCCTCGTGGTCGGGGTGACGGAAGCCAGCGTTCTCGTCGAGCGTCACCTTGCCGTCGAGCGCAATGATGTCGCCATCCTCGGTCTTGACGAGCGGGTTCACCTCGACCAGCGTCGCGTCCTCGTCGCGGTAGGTCTCCCACAGCTTGACGAGCACGGGAGCGACCTTCGCGGCCGTCTCGTCGTCGAACCCGGCGGCCTTGACGATCTCGTCAGCCTTCGCGCCGTCGATGCCGACGTTCGGGTCGACCTCGATGCGCGCGAGTGCCTCGGGACGCTCGACGGCGAGCTGCTCGATCTCGACGCCGCCCTCCTTCGAGCACATCGCGAGGTAGCTGCGGTTCGCTCGGTCGAGCAGGATCGAGAAGTAGTACTCCTCGGCGATCTTGGCGCCCTGGGCGATCATCACGGTGCCCACGGTGTGGCCCTTGATGTCCATGCCCAGGATGTCCTTGGCGTACTGCTCGGCCTCGTCAGCCGACTTGGCTACCTTGACGCCGCCGGCCTTGCCGCGACCACCGGTCTTGACCTGGGCCTTGACGACGGTGACACCGCCCGACTTCGCACCGATCTGCTCGGCGGCTGCCTTGGCTTCTTCCGGGGTGGTGGCCGTCTGGCCGGCCAGCACCGGAACGCCGTGCGCCTCGAACATGTCGCGCGCCTGGTACTCGAAGAGATCCACGCGAATCCATCCTCATCGTTGAAAGGAGTGTTCCTCTTGTGACTTTAACGCGCTTTGCCGTGCGGGGGTAACCAGGGGTTCGCGCCGGTGCTCTCAGGCGTGTGCGGACGCCGCGTCCCCGACGTTCTCGCGCACCCACGCGACGACCTCGTGCGTCGGCGCACCGGGCGTGAAGATGCGCGCGACACCCATGTCGAGCAGCGGCTTGATGTCGCCCTCGGGGATGATTCCGCCACCGAAGACGACGACGTCGTCGATGCCCTGCTCGCGCAGCAACGTCATCAGGCGCTCGAACTGCGTCATGTGCGAACCGGACAGGATCGACAGGCCGATCGCGTCGGCGTCCTCCTGCACCGCAGCCGTGACGATCTGCTCCGGCGTCTGGTGCAGGCCCGTGTAGATGACCTCCATGCCGGCGTCGCGCAACGCCCGCGCGATGACCTTCGCACCACGGTCGTGGCCGTCGAGGCCCGGCTTCGCGACGACGACGCGGAGTCGATCGGAGCCGTTCGTGGCGGCATTCGTAGGGGTGGCGTTCGTGGCAGGCGCGTGCTGGACCATGACTCAATCCTCTCGGGCGGTTACTCGCACTGTAACGCCCGCCACACCCTCCGCTCAGTTGATGATCCTCAACTCATGCGTGTCACAGCTTCGTGACGGGCGCGTAGCGCAGGAGCAGGCGCTTGGGTGGGCCGTCGCCGAAGTCGATGTGAGCCATCGCTCGGTCGCCCTGACCCTCGACGCGCACGACGGTGCCGAGGCCGAAGCTGTCGTGCGTCACCTTGTCGCCGGCGTCGAGGTTCGGGATCTCGCGCATGCCGCGGCCGACGGCGGAGTTCTTCGTGGTCGAGAACGAACCGGCCCCGGAGCTGCGACCGCTCGACGACATCCGCGCCACCGGCGCGGAGCCGCGCCCGATGACGGGGCCGTCATCGTCGTGCCTGCTGCCACCCGAGCCGTAGGGCGAACCGCCCCCGCTGCCGAACGCGGCGTACCCGCGCGGCTGGGACGACGCGAACGCCGTGGCCTCGCGCTCCCAGTGGACGAACTCCTCCGGGATCTCGCCGAGGAAGCGCGACGGCGGGTTGTACTGCGGCGCACCCCACGCGCTGCGCACGGCAGCGCGTGACAGGTGCAGGCGCTCGCGCGCCCGGGTGATGCCGACGTAGGCGAGGCGCCGCTCCTCCTCGAGCTCCTTCGTGTCGCCGAGAGCGCGCATGTGTGGGAACGTGCCGTCCTCCATGCCGGTGAGGAATACGACCGGAAACTCGAGGCCCTTCGCGGTGTGCAACGTCATGAGGGTGACGACGCCCTGATCCTCGGCGTCCTTCGGTATCTCGTCCGCGTCGGCGACGAGGGAGACCTGCTCGAGGAAGTCCTCGAGCGTCGCGCCCGGGTAGTTGTCGTCGAACTCGTTGGCGACGGCGACGAGCTCGGCGAGGTTCTCGATGCGCGTCTCGTCCTGAGGATCCTTGCTCGTGCGCAGCTCCTTCAGATACCCCGTGCGCTCGAGGATCGCCTCGATGAGGGGGCCGACGCCGCTACCGGACTCGCGCGTCTGCCGCAGGCTCTCGAGGATCTCGGTGAAGCCCTTGACGGCGCTCACCGACCGCGTCGCGATGCCCGGCGCCTCGTCGGCCCGCGCGAGCGCCTCGATGAACGAGATGCGCTCCCGCTCCGCGAGCGCGCCGAGGCATGCCTCGGCGCGGTCACCGATGCCGCGCTTCGGCGTGTTGAGGATGCGGCGCAGGTTGACGGTGTCGGCCGGGTTCGAGATGACGCGCAGGTATGCGAGCGCGTCCTTGATCTCCTTGCGCTCGTAGAACCGCGTGCCACCGACGACCTTGTACGGCAGGCCGACACGGACGAACACCTCTTCGAGCGCGCGCGATTGCGCGTTCGTCCGGTAGAACACCGCGACGTCCTTGGGCTTGACGCCGTGATCGTCGCCGAGCTTGTCGATCGTGCGCGCGACGAACGCGGCCTCGTCATGCTCGGAATCGGCGACGTACCCGACGATCTTCTCGCCGTCGCCCTGATCGGACCACAGGTTCTTCTTGCGACGCTCCGGGTTGCGCTCGATGACGGAGTTCGCCGCGCCGAGGATGTTCTGCGTCGAACGGTAGTTCTGCTCGAGCAGGATCGTCGTCGCGTTCGGGTAGTCCTCCTCGAACTCGACGATGTTGCGGATCGTCGCCCCACGGAAGGCGTAGATCGACTGATCGGCGTCACCGACGACGCACAGGTCGGCCATGGGGACCGCGCTCGTGGCGCGCGAATCGCCCTCGGCGTCCTGGCTCGCCATGCCGCTCGAGGCGTGCTCACCGCCGGCGAGCTCGCGCACGAGGACGTACTGCGCGTGGTTCGTGTCCTGGTACTCGTCGACGAGGATGTGCCGGAAGCGGCGCCGGTAGTGCTCGGCCACCTGCGGGAACGCCTGCAGGATGGTGACCGTCGTCATGATGATGTCGTCGAAGTCGAGCGCGTTCGCCTGCCGCAGGCGCTGCTGGTAGAGACGGTAGGCCTCGGCGACCTTGCGCTCCTGATCCGTCTCGGCGCGCTTCGCGGCCTCCTCGGCGTCGATCAGCTCGTTCTTCAGGTTGCTCACCTGGAAACTGAACGACCTCGGCGGGTAGCGCTTCGGATCGAGGTCGAGATCGCGCGTCACCATCGCCATGAGGCGCTGACTGTCGGCCGCGTCGTAGATCGAGAACGTCGAGCGCAACCCCACATGCTTGGCTTCACGGCGCAGGATGCGCACGCACGCGGAGTGGAACGTGCTCACCCACATCGCGTTCGCCGCACCCCCGACGAGCTGCTCCACGCGCTCACGCATCTCGGCGGCCGCCTTGTTCGTGAAGGTGATCGCGAGGATCTGGCCGGGCTGCGCGCCACGCGCCGCCATCAGGTAGGCGATGCGGTGCGTCAGCACGCGCGTCTTGCCCGAACCGGCGCCCGCGACGATGAGCAACGGCGTCCCGAAGTGCTCGACGGCCTGCGCCTGCTGCGGGTTCATCCCCTCGAGCAGGCTCGCAGGATCGGCCTCGAAACGTCGCGTGCCGCGCCCCGAATCGGGGCGACCCCAGTGCGATCCGCGACCCAGCATCGGCGCGTCGTCGCCCCATGTGCCGGCGTCGGTGGGGGCCTCGTCGGGAGGCGGTTCCTGCAGGGCCCACAACGGGATGCCGGACGCGTCGACCGCCCCCGGATCGACCGCGGCGGCCCCAGGAGGCTCCGTGCTCGGGGTACGCGACAGCGACGCGCCGGTACCGCTCCTGGAGGAGGGACGGGAGGCGTCGGCAGCGGTCAGCGGAAGGTCGTCGAAGAGGCCACTCATGATGAGGCCAGTCTAGGAGTGAGAAGCGACAACCGCTCAGTCGACGAGCGCGGCGGCCGCGCGGCCGAGGACGGCTGCGGGCATCGGGCTCGAGGCGGCAGGGGCGGGCGGCATCGTCGCCTACCCTTGGGGCGTGGATGTTCAGGCGATTCTCGATGCGATTCCGGCCCCGGCCGTCTACGTTCTGACCGGTCTCATCATCCTGCTCGAGAGCGTCGGCATCCCCCTGCCCGGCGAGATCATGCTCGTCACCGCGTCGCTGTTCGCCTCAGGGCCGCACCCGCACGTCAGCATCCACCTCGTCGCACTGGCCGCCATCCTCGGCGCCGTCATCGGCGACTCGATCGGCTACTACGTCGGTCGACACTTCGGTGAGCGCCTGTTCGCGTGGCTCGGCACACGCTTCCCCCATCACGTCAACGACGAGACGATCGGGTACGCCAAGCACGCCTTCCACACCCACGGCATCTGGGCGGTGTTCTTCGGACGCTTCGTCGCGCTGCTGCGCATCTTCGCCGGCCCGCTCGCCGGCTCGCTGCACATGAAGTATGCGCGCTTCCTGGCCGCCAACGTGCTCGGCGCCATCTGCTGGGCCGGCGGCACCGCCTACGGCGTCCACTTCCTCGGCAAGATCGCCGAGAAGTGGATGAAGAACTTCTCCTACATCGGGCTCGGCGCCGCCGTCGTCCTCGGCATCGTGTTGACGACGGTCGCCCGCAAGCGCATCAGCGCCAACGTCGCCGAGTACGCCGAACGCAAGCGCGCCGCCGGTGAAGAGATCAACCCCGCCGATCCGCGCGCGGTGAGCTGACGGACGCTCACCCGAGCATGGCTGGAGCGACGAACGCCTACCCTTGTGGCATGTCCACGCTCAACGAAATCCTCCTGCTCGTCCACCTGCTCGGCATGGCCGCCATCGTCGGTGGCTTCCTCGCTGTCCTCAAGGCGCCGCGCGCCATCCCCGCGATGGTGTGGGGCGCGCGCCTGCAGCTGCTCAGCGGGCTCGCGATGGTCGGCGTCGCCGAGTCGCAGCATTGGTCGCTCGACCACACGTGGGTCGCGGTGAAGCTCGTCATCGCCCTCATCGTCGCAGGTCTGCTCGAAGTCTCCTCGTCGAAGGAGAAGAAGGGCGACAGCGCCGCGCCGCTCGTCCAGGCCGCCGCTGCGCTCGCCGTCATCAACGTGGTCGTCGCGATCTTTTGGCACTGACCGGCCACCCCGCATGACGAGCGGGTGCGACGACGCATGAGGCGTCGACGCACCCGCTTCGCCGTCGGTGGCCACGCCCCGTCGACGCATCCGGTCGCCGGCTGGGCTCGTGGATGGCTCGTGGGTGGCTCGGCGTCAACCTGAGGAGCCGAGCACCTGCCGCACCGATTCGAGCGCCCAGGGAGCCATGCCGCCGCTCGGGTAGCCGTCGGAGGTGGGGTCGACCACGTCGGCCGCCGCGAACCACGCCGCGTGCTGCGTCGAGCCCCCGACGTCGTGGACGGTGGGTTCGCTGGGCTCGTCGCAGCGGGCCGAGTAGATGAGGCGGACGGCGTGGAAGTCCTCGACCATCCCCTCCCTGCCATCGCCGACGCGGTGCGAGGACGAGACGTCCCACAACCGCGCGTCGCTGATGCGCTGCCCGGCCTCCTCCCAGACCTCGCGCGCGGCGGCCGCCTCGGGCGCCTCGCCGGCCTCGACCCCGCCCCCGGGCAGGATCCACAGCCCCGGACGCCCCGTCTCGCGCGACAGCTGCGTCAGCAGCACGCCCCTCTCGCTCGTCACGACCGCGTACGCAGCCAGGCGTTGGCGCACCAGGTCGACCGGGCCGGCGGCGCGCGCGACACCCGCGAGGCGATGATGAGCCGCATGCATGCGCGCGACCTCGAACGTCAGCTCGACGCCGTCATGCACGAGTGTCGCCGTGCGTAGGGCGACCGGTTTGAACCCCGCGTCGCGCACCTGACGCCGCGGCGCGATGCCCTGCGCCAACCGGGCACGCAGCACCTCGCGACCGTCCTCCAGACCCCGCACGAAGATCGGGATGTCGGGGACGCCGTCGCCCTTCATCGCGCCGCTCGCAGTGCCGCGGCCCGTGCGTACTCGGCCTCGGCGAGACGGACGACCTGATCCCACGTCTGCGCCGGGCGATGCGTGCGGTTGTACTCGGCCATCGTCCGGCGCAGGTCGGTGTCGAGAGCGAGGCGGATGATGGCCTGCGCGAGGTCGTCGTCATCGCCCGCGAGCAGCCCGTTGACGCCCGAGGTGACAAACTCCGAGACGCCGCTCGTCGACGGCGCGACGACGGGCAGCCCTGACGAGCGCGCCTCGAGCGCCGCGATGCCGAACGACTCGAGCCGCGCCGGCGCGACGTACAGGTCTGAGGCGCGGTAGCGGTCGTGCAGTTGCGCGCGCGTCATGCGTCCTGGCAAGGAGACCCACTCGTGGGCGTCGGCGAGGTCGACGGCGCGCACGAGCTTCGGGCGCAGGTCGCCCTCCCCCGCGATCTCGAGCCGGACGTTCGGTGCCTCGCGGTGCACCGCCTTCATCACCGAGAAGAACTCGAGCGGACGCTTGCGCGTGGCCAGCCGCATCGCCGAGATGACACGCACCTCGTCGCCCGTGCGCGGCTCGCCGGGCGTCCACGCGTCGGCGTCGATGCCGTTCGGCAGCACGACGACCTCGTGGCCGCGGCCGGCCATGTCGCGGATCGGGCGCGCCGCGACCTGCGAGACCGCCGACAACGCAGCGCCGCCCTTGGCCCAGCGGCGTACGAAACCGAGCGGCTTGAGCAGCGGACCGGCCCACGCCATGACGGAGTGCCACGTCACCGCCGTCGGCAGGCCCAGATCGAGGGCGAGGCGGACGGCGTCGAAGGAGAACACGCTGATGACGCCGATGTGCGCGTGGACGACGTCGAAACCGCCTTTCGACAACGCCAGGCGAAGCTGCGAGACGGCCATCGGATTGAGCGCGACATCGTGCGGCAACCCGAGCGAAAACCGATGCACCGGGATGCCGTCGACGATCTCGAGGCCGCTGTGCTGCTCACGGTGAGCCGGGGTGACGGTGTACGCAACGACCTCGTGCCCCTGCGCCACCAGGCGCTGCGCGAGGTCGTGCACCTGCACCTCGATGCCGCCCAGACGCGGCAGATAGCAGTCGGACACGAGGGCGATCTTCACGGCACGAGTCTTTCATGCGAGAGGATGAAGACGATGATCACCACCCCAGACGGCCAGCCGCGACGCACCCTCGTCGCATTCCATGCCCACCCCGACGACGAGGCGCTGCTCACCTCCGGCACGATGGCGAAGGCCGCGGCGCAGGGGCATCGCGTCGTCCTCGTCGTGGCGACGGACGGCGCGCTCGGCCTCGCCGGGTCGGAATACGGCACGGCTGACGAGCTCGCGGCGCGACGTTGGGACGAAGTATCGGCTAGTGCCCGCGGGCTCGGCGTCGCCCGGCTCGAGACGCTCGGCTACGCCGATTCGGGCATGGGCCCGCAGGTGTTTCCAGACCCGCCGGGCAAGCGGCGCTTCGTCACGGTGCCCGTCGAGGAAGCAGCCGAGGCGCTCGCCGTCATCCTGCGCGAGGAGGACGCCGACGTCCTGCTCACCTACGACGCGGCCGGCGGCTACGGACACCGCGACCACGTGCGCGTCCATGAGGTCGGCGCGCGCGCGGCTGAGTTGGCGGGCACGCCGCGCGTACTCGAGGCGACGGTGCCCCGCGACCTGCTCGTGCGCGCGCTGCACCTCGTGGCGCGTTTCTACCGTTTCCCCAACGACTTCGACATGGCCGGCTTCGAACGCGCCTACTCGGCCCGCAAGGACATCACTCATCGCGTCAACGTCCTGCGTCAGGCGGGCGCGAAGCGAGCGTCGATGGCGGCGCACGCGTCACAGGCGAGTGCTGACGGTGACGCCGACCGCACCCTCGCCGCGTTCCTGCGCATCCCGCGGCCGCTGTACGACATCGTCTTCGGACGCGAATGGTTCCGCGACCCCGCCCACGTCGGCCCCGTCAGCCACGACATCTTCGCGGGGCTGACCGAGCACGAGGACCGCGCCGAGTGAGTTCGCCCTCGTCGTCCCGTCAGCCCGGGAGCACCTCGCCTGACGCCTCGTCCGGCCATGGATCCCGTTCCGAGGATTCACCTCTGTCGCCCGCGATGCCGCGTCCCAACGCGTGGCAGAGCGCGCAGGCCGTCGTCGGCATCGGCCTGGCCGCGGCGATCCTGTACTGGGGCGTGCCGTGGTTCGGCGAGACGACATGGCCCGAGATCGGGCGGCATCTGCAACTGCTCGGGTGGGCGAGCAGCCTCGAACTGTTCGCGCTCGTCGCGTTCGGGCTGTGGCTCTACACCTTCGCGCTGACCGGCTCCATACCCGGGCTGGGACACGTCAAGGCGCTCATCGTCAACGTCGCAGGGTCCGCGGCCGGCAACCTCCTGCCCGGCGGTGGCGCGGCCGGCGTCGCCGCGACCTACCTGATGCTGCGCTCCTGGGGGTTTCAGGCCGCAGCGATCTCGACGTCGGTCATCGTCACCGGCGTGTGGAACCTCGTGGCGCGCCTCGCGATGCCGCTGCTCGGCGTCGCGCTGCTCAGCTCGACGGACGCACTGCCGAAGGGAGTGCGTCGCGGCGCGCTGACCGGCGGAATCGTCGGGCTCGTCATCATCGCCGCGTTCGTCGGCGTGCTGCTCTCCCCCGGTCTGACGCAGCGGTTCGGCGCGTGGCTCGATCGCCGCGTCGGTGGACGTGTGCGACGTCGCCGGCCCGGTTTCGAGATCGAGGCCACGCTCGTCGATCAACGACGCCGTCTGGCGGGCGTGACGGCGCACGGGTGGGCGCCGATGACGGTGGGCGTCGTCGGGTACCTCGCCGTCTATTTCGTGCTGTTCTGGCGGACGATGGAGGCGGTCGGCGTCGACATGCCCCTGAGCAAGTTGTTCGCGGCATACGCCGTCGGGCGCCTGCTGACGACCGTCGGCGTGACGCCAGGCGGCCTCGGCGTGACGGAGGCCGGCACCCTCGCCGTCCTCGTCGCATGGGGCGCTGACAAACCCGCCGCAGCTGCGGGCGTCCTCGTCTTCGCCTTGTTCACACACCTGCTCGAGGTGCCTCTTGGCGCACTGGGCTGGCTGGCGTGGTGGCTCATGCCGAAGCAAGCCGTCCTCGATGCCGCGACGTCGCCCAGGTCGTCATCGCCGACCTGATATGACCAAGAATCGCGAATGTGGACAGGATTCGCGGTTGCGTCAGGGCCCCACCCCACCTGCGATTCTCGACCTCATTCGCGAATCTCGTCGGCCTTCACGGCTGAGGTACACCCGACGTGGCGGGGTCAGTTCTTCTTCGTCAGACGTGCGACCTGGCGGGCGCGGGCTTCGTCGGCGAGGTGGTCGTCGATCTCGCCCGGCTCGAACGGACGGCCCGTGGCGCGCTCGGCGGCGACGGCGATGAGGAAGTCCGCGAGCTTCGGGTTCGACGGCAGGATCGGGCCGTGCAGATACGACCCGATGACGTTGCGCGTGCGCGCGCCCTCCTTGCCGTCCTCGCCATTGTTGCCAAAACCGGAACGCACGTCACCGAACGCACGCTGGCCGTCGCCGAGAACCGTCGAACCCGAGTGATTCTCGTACCCGACGACGTCGCCGAACTCGGTCGACAGCACGACGGGCCCGATCATGCGCTTCGCGTTGCCCTGCGTCGTGACGTCGAGGATGCCGAGACCGGGCAGCGTTTCGCCCTCGACGGTGCGGAACGCCTTGCCGAACAACTGGTACATGCCGCAGATCATGAGCATCGGGACGCCGTCCTCAGCCATGCTGACGAGGCGCGGGCCGATGCGTTCGAGATCGGCCTCGACACGCGCCTGCCCCGAATCCTGGCCGCCACCGCCGACGACGAGGTGGATGCCGTCGGGCAGTTCGTCGCCGGGGTTGTGGCTCACGACGTTCGGTTCGTAACCGTGCCAGCGCAGGCGTGCCTCGAGGCAGCGCGTGTTGCCGAGGTCGCCGTAGATCGACATCTCCCGCGGGTACAGGTGCACGAGCGTGACGCGGCCCTTGCTCGGGCCACTCGGATCGCCCAGTGTCGTCGGGACGACATCCATCGCCGCCGGGTCCTCGTTGACCCGCGCCTGCACCTCACCCGACGTCGACGAGTCGACTCGCCCAGCATCCGTGGGCACCCCGCCCATCGCCGCGGGGTCGTCGTCGATCCGAGGGGCAGCCGTCGGCTGGGGGTTCGTCTGCTCGCTCATTCGGCGGCGTCCTCTCCGAAGTCGGGCAGGTCGTAGCGCTCGGCGAGCGTGCGACGCAGCGTCATCATGGCGGTGTACGTGCAGAAGATGCGCTTCGGTTCGTCGGCGTGCTCGGCGAGGAACCGATCAAGAGCGGCGTGCAGGTCGGGTTCGACCGCGCGCACCTCGACGCCGTCATAGGCGAGCCGCAAGGCCATGTCATAGGCGCGCACCCCACTCGTCAGTTCGACGCCGCGCTCGCGCAGCGACGCGAAGTTGACGTCGTAGAGCCATGAGACGTCGCGTCCGTCGGCGTAGTTGTCGTTGATCGCGACCATGCTCGCGACCGGCCGGCCCCCGTACGTCGACAGCGCGACGGTGAATCCGGCTGGGTTCTTGACGAGCACGAGCTCGAGTTCGGTGCCGCCGGCGTCGATCACCTCTCCGCGCCCGAACGGCGGCTGCACGGCTTCGAGTGCCGTCACCGCCGTCTCACCGCGGAACGCGTCGCCGAGCAGGCGGCGCGCCATCGACGTCGCCGCGGTCGCGTTGATCATCGCGGCCAGACCGTGCTGACGCATCTGCATGGGCCCGACGTTGCCGCTGCCGTCGGCACGGTCGGCGAACGTCACGAGGAAGCGACGTTCGTCGAGCGGCTTGAGCAGACCGTCACCCGGGCCGACGAGCGGCGCGACGAAGTCGTCGTCGCTGCGCACGTCCTGCTCCATGAGCTCGCCGAGGCGGTCGGCGATCGTCTCGTCGACACCGAAGTACGACACCTCGACGCCATCGGCCAGGCGCCCCGCGATGCGCGCGACGAACGAGTCGTCGCGGTTGAGGACGACGCCCTGCGTGGTCTGTTCCGCCAGCTGTGCGAGCAGTTTCGCCGTGTAGTCGATCTCGGCGAATCGGTCGAGCTGGTCGCGTGCGACGTTGAGCAGCAGCGCATGCGTGGGCTTGACGACCTTCGCGAAGTGCAGCGAGTGCGCCTCGTCCAGCTCGAGCACCGCGATGTCGGCGTCGAGACCACCCTTGAGGGAGATCTCTCCGAGCACCGACGAGATGACGCCGCGCGTGAAGTTCGAGCCCGTCGGGTTCGTGAACACGCGCAGACCATGCGCGCGCAGCAGTGCGACGAGCATCTTCGTCGTCGTCGTCTTGCCGTTCGTGCCGGTGACGACGACGATGCCCTGCGGCAGGTCCGCGAGCGCCTGGGAGAGGAAACGCGGATCGATCTTCTCGACGACGAGACCGGGCAGGGCGCTTCCGCCCCCACGCAGCCTCGTCGCGACTCGCGCGGACTTGCCCGCGAGCACGGCAGCAGCAGTTCTCAACACCCGGCCAGCCTAGTGCGTGGTCCGCGCGACCTCCCGGACGGCACGCGCGGCGGAGGCGACGATCATCGTGACACCCAGCGGGACGGCGACGAGTTCGAGCGCAGCCGCGCCCACCCACCACGCACCGAAGGCGTTGACGTCCGTGCCCCACCCGAGGAACGTGACGACGACGCACGCGGCGCCCGAAGCCGCCGCGAGCAAGTCGTGGGGCGCCGGGCGGGGCCAGGCACCCAACGTGCCACCCGAGGCCGGCCGGCTGACGGTGGCGCCATCGGGGTGCGCTGGGGTGCAGCCCTCCCTGCGCTGTCCAAGGCGGACGCCGGCGGCTTCCTCAGCATCGACACCTTCGTCAGGGATCGCCAGGTCGCCCAAGAACGGGTGCGGCCCACCCCCACCGCCTCGAGGCGCCAGCAGCAGATGCGCAACGCCCAGCCAGGCCGCGACGACGGCGATCGCGGCGACGACGTCGCCCAGCGCGTGCCAGTACGCCGCAATGACGCCGAGACACCCCAGCGTTCCCCAGGCTCCGGCGCCGACGAGCGCCGCACGCCGCCATCGCGGGGGCGCGAGGAGGACGACGGCGGCAGCGCTCGTCAGCGCGAGCGTGGCGTGCCCACTGGGCAGCGTCGCGACCTCAGGCGTGAGCGCCCGGGCGAGCAGCAACTTGGCCGCCTGCGTGCTCAGATTGGCGCCGGCGATGACGAGCAGAGCGGCGGCGGCGCGCGGGGGCGTCACGGCCCATGCGCCGCCGCGGCGCAGCAGCGAAACCGGGAGCGCCACGACCGCCACGACAGCGACCACGAGCGCCCCGCGCGGTACCCACCCGACGCAGGCCGCGATCGTCTCGAACGTGCGGCCCGTACCACTCAACGCGTGCATGCCGTCCCGGGCCCTGCTGACCCCGCCCGGGAGATCACGCGCCATCGCCACGATGCCGACCACGACGGCTGCGAGCAGCATCATGAACGCGGCCGGCACGAAGCGCCGACCCCACGACCGCACCGCGTCGCGCGTCACACGGGCCACCATGGTCTGCTCGAGACCTCAGCCGACGGCGTCGTCGGCGGCGGCGCTGATCCACGCCAGCGTGAGCGCCGCCGTCACGGCGATGCTCACCAGGGAGACGAACGCCAGGACGAGCGAGACGTCGTGATCGAGCGGACGCACCCCGAGCGCGACGAAGATGAGGCCGACGCCGATGCTGCCCGCCAGGCTGAGCACGGGTCGCACCGCGTACGACGTGTCGCGCGGATGGCGGCCGTGCTGGACGCGCTGCACGACGCCCAGCGCGATCGCGGCGAGGAACGTGGTCAGCAGAAAGGCCGCGATGACGTCGGCGGGCCGGTGCCAGTGTCCGACGAGCGTGCCCGCGCCGACGAACGTCACCCCGAAACCGGCGAACGGCAGCAGCCATCGCCTGGCGCCCACGGGCGCGACGATGAGGGCAGCCGTGGCGATGCTCATCGCCACCGTCGAGTGCCCACTTGGCAACGAGTTCGACCACCAGTGCGGTTGCGTGGGCCAATAGGCCTTGAACAGCTGCGTCGTCACGTTCGCCACAGAGACGACGAAGACGGCCGCCGCCGCGAGAGCGAAACGGCGTCGCACGAATGCGATCGCGACGAACGCGAGCAGGAACGCGCCCGTGCTCGCGATCGTGATGTACGTCAGGGGGTCGACGATGTGCGCCCAGGCTCGCGCGCTGGAGCCGGTGCTCAGGCGCGCCCGTTCGCCCCACATCTGGCCGCGTGCCGTGCGCGTGAACACCCACAGCACCAGAAGGAACCCGGTGAGCGACACGAGCGCCATCGTCGTCACCGAGCAGACGAGACGACGCACGGGCTCCGGGATGTCGCCGGCCGGCTCGGCGTCGTCGCCAGCGCGCGTCGCGCCCACGAGGTCATCGGCGCTCATCGCGCACCGCCGCCGGGGCGTGCCGACCCGCCGGGCCGATCGTCGTGACCGCGTCGAGGACCACCGGGATGCGCCGACGGCGCAGCCGTGCGGGCTGCGCCGTCGTCGTGCGTGAGCTCAGGAGGCATCATGCCGTCACCTTCGAACTCACTCCCACTCGATGGTGCCCGGCGGCTTGCTCGTCACGTCGAGCACGACGCGGTTGACGTCGGCGACCTCGTTCGTGATGCGGTTCGAGATCTTGGCGAGCACGTCGTAGGGCAGGCGCGTCCAGTCGGCCGTCATCGCGTCCTCGCTCGATACGGGGCGCAGGACGATGGGGTGACCGTACGTACGGCCGTCGCCCTGCACGCCGACTGAGCGCACGTCGGCGAGCAACACGACGGGGCACTGCCAGATGTCGCGGTCGAGACCGGCGGCCGTCAGTTCTTCGCGGGCGATGAGGTCGGCAGCGCGCAGGATCTCGAGGCGCTCGGCCGTCACCTCGCCGATGATGCGGATGCCGAGGCCGGGGCCCGGGAACGGCTGGCGCCACACGATCGCCTCGGGCACACCGAGCTCGAGACCGACCTGACGCACCTCGTCCTTGAACAGCGAACGCAGCGGCTCGACAAGCGTGAACTGCAGGTCGTCGGGCAGGCCGCCGACGTTGTGGTGGCTCTTGATGTTGGCCGCGCCCGTGCCGCCGCCGGATTCGACGACATCGGGGTACAGCGTGCCCTGGACGAGGAACTCGACGGGGTGCTCGCTGCTCGACTCAGCGCCGACGATGTCGCGCGCGGCCTGCTCGAAGACGCGGATGAACTCGCGACCGATGATCTTGCGCTTCGTCTCCGGGTCGCTCTGACCCTCGAGCGCGTCGAGGAACTGCTGCGACGCATCGACGACGACGAGGTCGACGCCGGTGGCGGCGACGAAGTCCTCCTTGACCTGCTCGGCCTCACCGGCGCGCAGCAGGCCGTGGTCGACGAAGACGCACGTCAGTCGGTCGCCGATCGCCTTCTGCACCATCGCCGCGGCGACCGAGGAGTCGACACCACCGGAGAGGCCACAGATCGCGCGGCCCTCACCGATCTGCTCCCGCACCTGCTCGACGAGCTCCTCGGCCATGTTGGCGGCCGTCCACGTCGCCTCGAGGCCGGCGCCCTTGAGCAGGAAGTTACGAAGCACCTCCTGGCCATGGGCGGAGTGCAACACCTCGGGGTGCCACTGGACGCCGAACAGCTTGCGCGCCGGATCCTCGAACGCCGCGACGGGCGCGCCGGGTGTGCGGGCACACACCGTCATGCCCGCGGGAGCCTCGGTCACGCCGTCACCGTGCGACATCCACACGTTCTGCTCGGCGGGCTGCCCCGCGAACAGGACGGACTCGGTGTGCGTGATCGTCGCCGTCGTGTTGCCGTACTCACGACCACCCGTGTGGCCGACGGTGCCGCCCAGAGCGTCAGCCATCGCCTGGAAGCCGTAGCAGATGCCGAACACGGGCACGCCGGCCTCGAGCAGCGCGACGTCGAGCGACGGCGCCCCCTCGGCGTACACCGACGACGGCCCGCCCGACAGCACGATGGCCGCGGGCTCCTTGGCCAGCATCTCGGCGGCACTCATCGTGTGCGGCACGACCTCGGAGTAGAGGGCGCACTCACGCACGCGTCGCGCGATCAGCTGCGCGTACTGCGCGCCGAAGTCGACGACGAGGACGGGATGATCCTGCAGATTTTCGGTCACGTCACTCATCCTATCGGCCGGGGCGACAACCCCGGAATCACGCGGTTATCGGACGCTGCCAGCCGCTCAGCGGGTGGGGAGTGCCTCCAGATCGCGCTCGACCTCACCGCTGATGCGGCGCTCCACCCAGAAGGACAGGAACGGGACGCAGCCGGCCAGGATGACGAGCACCATCTTGCCGATCCCCCAGCGCATGGCGAAACCCAGATTCGCCGTCGCGGCGACATAGACGAGGAAGAGCAGACCATGCGGTTGCGGCCACCAGTCGAGGGCGTGGTTGTCGAAACCGTAGTGCAGCACCATCTCGAGCACGAGAACGAGCAGGCCGACACCGACGATGAACGCGGCGACCTTGAAGAACTTGAGGGCAGAGCGAGCCTTGAGTGCGTCGATGCGCACCATGGGGCGGCCGGGGGTGGGAGCAGGCTTGGTCACGGCGTTTCCTTTCGTGTCGCCGGGCGCATCGCGCCCTGTTCGGCGAGGGTTTCGGGAGCCGACGAAGCCCGGGCGGCACCGTCGTCGGGCTGGTCGAGATCGTCAGCGGCGTCGCCCTCGCTGCGTGCGGCGCGCACGTCGGGCGCATCTGTTGACTGCGGCCCGTCGGAGATCGCGGCTTCGGCGGCCGCCCGGTCGTCGAGGTATTCCTCATGCAGGATTCGCAGCCACATGAAGACGGCGAAGATCGCGAAGATCCACCACTGCCACGCATAGGCCGCGTTGCGCAGATCGACCTTCGTGGCCTTCGGCACCGGCGGCGGAATGTGCTGCACGACAGCGGTTCCCGGCTGCGGCGCCGCGGCCGGCGCCTGCTTCGTCGAGAAGACGAAGCCGTTGTAGACCTTGCCGCCCCACTCGTTGAGCAGCCGGCCCATGTCGATTGTGCCGATCTGACCCTCGGGAAGTTCACCGAGCGTCGAGACCGACTCACCGGGCGCGAGCGCGCCCTCGATCGTCACCGTGCCTGACGTCGGCGCGGGCAGCTTCGTCGTCTGCGTGACGAACCCGCGCACCACCGGGATGCGCGCGCCCGTCGCGTCGACGACGAGCGGTGTCATGAGCCAGTAGCCGTTCTTGCCGTCGAGCACGCGGCCGGCGACCAGTTCGGTCTTCGCGGCGTCATAGTGGCCGGTCGCACGAATCGGCTGCAAGGAGCGCCCGTTGTCGAACGTCGTCTGCGGTTTCAGGACGTCGTCGAGTGGTTCCACAGCGCGCCCGTTGCTCTCCTCGAGGACCTGCTGGTTGGCCCTGTTGTGGGCCGTCTGCCACTGCCAGTTGCCCAACCAGACGAAGGCTGCCGTCAGAACGAGCATGACGACGAACAACCGCAGGAGGCGGGGTTTCATCGCGGTTCGCAGCACCGACTCAGCCTACGGGGTCGAACTGAACGTTGCCTCAGACGGGTCGCTCTGCATTGTGGAGCGTCATGGCGTCACGTCGACGGCGCCCCTTTCACCACCGGCAAGCCCACCGATGCGCGGCATTCCGACGTCGACGACCTGCCCGGGCACACGACCCGGCGCCATGTCGAGCCTGACGTACTCCTCACTCGGCGCCGGGCGCTCGTCCCGCTCCCCCTTGGCCGGCCACGCACTCATCGCACGTTCGGCCTGGGCGGTGATCGTCAGCGAAGGATTGACGCCCAGGTTCGCGGAGACAGCCGAACCGTCGACGATCGACAGAGTCGGGTAGCCGTGGACGCGGTGATACGCGTCGATGACGCCCGTGCCCGGCCCGTCGCTGATCGGTGCGCCGCCGAGGAAGTGCGCCGTCATCGGCACCTCGAACAGCTCGTTCCATGTGCCGCCCGGCACCGCGGTGCCCTTGACGGCCTTCTGCAGCTCGCTCGCCATCGCGTGAATCGCCTTGTGCCCGCCAGCAATCCACGACGGATTGGGTTCGCCGTGGCCCTGCGCGGACGTCAGCTTCCATCCGCGGCGCGTGCGCTGCGGTGAGACGTCGATGGAGTTGTCGAGCGTCTGCATGACGAGGGCGATGACGGTGCGCTCACTCCATCTTCGCGGCACGACGGTCTTGAGCAGCGTGCCTGGGCGCTTGAGGAACTCGCGCGCGAAGGCACGCGTGCGGCTCGGCACGTCGCCGGGGATGAGCAGGGTGGAGAAGAAGCCCATCGCGTTCGAGCCCTTGCCGTAACGGCAGTTCTCGACGTGCGTCGTGGCGTCGACGTGGAAGCTCGAGGTGATGGCGACGCCCTTCGTCAGGTCCGCGCCGCGCGGTACGTCGACGAGGGCCGCACCACCGAGTTCTTCGGAGTTGGTACGCGTCAGCTTGCCCAGCCGCGGCGACAGGTGCCGCAGGCGCCCCTCGGCCCGCAGCGTGTGCAGCAACGACTGCGTCCCCCACGTCCCGGCGGCGAGGACGACGTGGCGGGCCGTCATCGTCCGGCGATCCCGACGCAGCCACGCGCCGGTGCGCTCACTCGTCACGCGCCAGCCGCCTTCGCCGTGCTCACCGATCGGTTCGAGATCGACGACGGTGCGCATCGCCTCGATGCGTGCGCCGGCCCGTTCGGCGAGGGGCAGGTAGTTCTTGAGCAGCGTGTTCTTCGCGCCGACGCGGCAGCCGACCATGCAGTTGCCGCACTCGGTGCAGCCGGTGCGCGCCGGGCCCTCGCCCCCGAAGTAGGGGTCGTCGACGCGCTCGCCGGCGCGTCCGAAGTACACGCCGACCGGCGTCTTGCGGAACGTGTTCTCGACGCCGAGGCTGCGGGCTGCGTCGCGCATGACGTTCTCGACGACGCCCTCGCACGGGTTGGCGTCGACGACGCCGAGCATCTTCTTCGCCACGGTGTAGTGCGGCGCGAGTTCTTCCTGCCAGTCGGTGATGTGCGCCCACTGCGGGTCGTCGAAGAACGTCTTCGGCGGCACGTAGAGCGTGTTCGCGTAGTTGAGGCTGCCGCCGCCCACGCCCGCGCCGGCGAGGATGACGGCGTGCGGCAGCTTGTGGATGCGCTGTACGCCGAAGCACTTGAGCTTGGGCGCCCAGACGTAGTTGCGCACGTCCCAGCTCGTCTTGGCGAACTCGTCGTCACGCCGCCGCGGGCCGGCTTCGAGCACGACGACGTCATAGCCCTTCTCAGCCAACCGCAGCGCCGCGACCGAGCCGCCGAAGCCGGAGCCGATGACGGCGACGTCGACTTCCATCGCCTGATCGCGCGAGGTGGTGTTCATGACAGGCCCGCCTTCTTCATGACGCGCAGACCCGTGCTCAGGGCGCGGGCGAACTGTCGCTGCGACGCGCCCTTCGGCACGCCGAAGCCCTGCAAGCGCTGCACGCTGACGTTCTGGATGTCGGTGTACTTCGTGATGCCCTCCGCGCCGTGACGCCGCCCGAGGCCGGAGGCCTTCATGCCGCCCATCGGCGCACCGTTGCTCGCGTAAGCGGCCGCGTAGCCCTCGTTGACGTTGACGGTTCCGGTGCGGATGCGGGCGGCAATGGCGCGCCCGCGCGCGACATCTTTCGTCCAGACGGAGGCGTTGAGGCCGAAGTCGGTGTCATTGGCGAGGGCGACGGCCTCGTCATCGCTGCTCACGCGGTACACGCTGACGACGGGCCCGAATGTCTCCTCGTCGCGGCACAGCATGCCGTCCGCGACGCCGTCGAGGACGGTCGGTTCGTAGCAGTACGGGCCGATGTCGGGGCGAGCCTTGCCTCCGGCCAGCACCGTCGCGCCCTTCGCGACGGCGTCGTCGACGTGCTGCGTGACGCGTTCGAGCTGGTCGGCCGAGATGAGGCTGCCCATGTCGTAGCCCCAGTCGAGCGCCACGCCGATCTTCATCGCTGCGACGCGTTCGAGGAAGCGTCGCAGGAACTCGTCGGCGATCTTCTCGTGCACGACGAGACGCTCGATCGAGATGCACAGCTGGCCCGCGCTCGCGAAGACGGCGCGCTGCGCGCACTCGGCGGCGCGCGTCAGGTCGGCGTCATCGGCGATATACATGGCGTTCTTGCCACCGAGTTCGAGTGACGCGCTCTTGAGCCGCTCCCCCGCGTCGCGCGCGACGATGCGGCCCGTCTTCGTCGAACCGGTGAACATCACCGAGTCCGCGTGCTCGAGCACCGCCCCGCCGACGTTCGGCCCGTCGCCGAGGACGACCTGGAGCAGCCCCTCGGGCAGGCCCGCCTCGTCACACAGTTCGACGGCGCGCAGGCACGTGAAGCTCGACTTCTCGTCCGGGCGCAGGACGACGGCGTTGCCCGCCGCGAGCGCCGGCAGCGCGTCCGTGATCGACATCGACAGCGGGTAGTTCCACGGCGCGACGATGCCGACGACGCCCTTAGGCAGATAGTGCGTGCGCGCCTGCGTCAGCACCGGAAGCGCGCCGAGGGCCTTGCGCTCGGCGAGATAGCTCGGCGCCTTCTTGGCGTAGTGACGGCACACGCCCGCGGTGTCGAGCACCTCCTCGAACGCCTGGATGCGCGCCTTGCCCGACTCGATCTGGATGAGGTCGAGCAGCTCGTCCTGGCGATCGAGCACGAGGTCGTGCAGCCTCGTGAGGAACTCGACGCGTTCGCGGACGTCGCGCTGTGCCCATTCCTGCTGCGCTGCGCGCGCCCGTTCGTAGGCGGTGACGACGTCGTCGGGCGTCGATGTGGGCAGCGCGCCGATCGTCTCCCCCGTCAGCGGCGTCATGCGTTCCTGCGCCGGACCGCTCGCGACGACGCGGGCGCTCATGCGTCGGACGGTCGCCTCGTCGAGAGCGAGCGGACGCTGCGGGCGAGGCTGGGTGTGCAGTGAAGGCGTCATCCCCCCACTGTAGATGTGACCTCCGACACCGTCGTTACTTTCGCGTACACCGTGCACATGGCGGGCGCCGTCGTGCGCTCTGCCGACGCGATGCGTCCCTCGACGCAGCACGCCCCCCGCTCTTCGAAAGAGCGAGGGCGTGCTGGGTGGCGTGCGGGTCAGCTGCGCTGGTAGGGCGCGACGACGAGTTCGACGCGCTGGAACTCCTTGAGGTCGGAGTAACCGGTCGTCGCCATCGCGCGCTTGAGGGCGCCCATGATGTTGGTCGTGCCGTCGGCGCTCTGGCCGGGGCCGTCGAGGATCTGCTCGAGCGAACCGACGGTGCCGACCTCGACGCGCTCACCGCGCGGCAGCTGGCTGTGGTGCGCCTCGGGGCCCCAGTGGAACCCGCGGCCCGGCGCCTCCTCGGCACGCGCGAGGGCTGCGCCGAGCATGACGGCGTCAGCGCCGCACGCGACGGCCTTGACGATGTCGCCGGACGTGCCGACGCCGCCGTCCGCGATGACGTGGACGTAACGCCCGCCCGACTCGTCGAGGTAGTCGCGGCGCGCCGCAGCGACGTCGGAGATCGCCGTCGCCATGGGCGCGTGGATGCCGAGCGTGCGGCGCGTCGTGTGCGCGGCGCCGCCGCCGAAGCCGACGAGGACGCCGGCCGCGCCGGTGCGCATGAGGTGCAGCGCAGCGGTGTAGGTGCCCGCGCCGCCGACGATGACGGGGACGTCGAGCTCGTAGATGAAGCGCTTGAGGTTGAGCGGTTCGGACGCGCCGGAGACGTGCTCGGCCGAGACGGTCGTGCCGCGGATGACGAACAGGTCGACGCCCGCCGCGACGACGGTGCGCCAATGCTCCTGCGTGCGCTGCGGTGTCAGGGCGCCGGCGACGGTGACGCCCGCGTCACGGATCTCCTTGAGGCGTGCGGTGATGAGTTCGGGCTTGATGGGCTCGGCGTAGATCTCGCGCATGCGGGCGGTGGCCTCGTCAGGGCTGCACGTCGCGATCTGCGCGAGCTGCTTCTCGGGCTCCTCGTAGCGCGTCCACAGGCCTTCGAGGTCGAGCACCGGCAGGCCGCCGAGCTTGCCGAACGCGATGGCCGTCGCGGGCGACATGAGCGAGTCCATCGGCGCCGCCATGACGGGCAGGTCGAAGTGATAGGCGTCGATCTGCCACGACGTCGACACCTCCCGCGGGTCGCGCGTGCGGCGCGACGGGACGATCGCGATGTCGTCGAGTGAATACGCGCGGCGACCGCGCTTGCCCTTGCCGATCTCGATCTCAGTCACGCGTCGATCCTATTCCCTCGCGCCGTCTTCCGGCGCCCGCCCGGGGGCGGGTTCGTCGGGCCACCGGCGCGCGACCTGCGCGCAGACGATGAGTTGCAGCTGGTGGAACATCATGAGGGGCAGCACGAGCAGTCCGACGCCAGAGGGGAACAGCACCGTCGCCATCGGCAAGCCGGACGCCATCGACTTCTTCGATCCGCAGAACACGATGGCGACCTGGTCGGCCCGCGAGAAGCCGAGGCGGCGGGCCGTCACGTACGAGCCGAGCATGACGACGGCGAGCAGCACCGCGCAGATGAGAAGCAGCGCCACGACCTGCCACACGGTGACGTGACTCCACATGTGTTCGCGCATGCCTGCGCTGAATGCGGAGTAGACGACGAGCATGATGCCGCCGCGGTCGAGGTACGTCAGGCCCTGCTTGTGTTCGGCGAGGAAGCCGCCGAGGCGCTTGTGGCAGAACTGGCCGAGGATGAACGGCAGCAGCAGTTGGACGACGAGTTTCTCCGCCGAGTCGAGGCTGAACGCGGCCTGCCCGCCCATGACACCGATGACGAGCAGGGGTGTGAGCACGACGCCGAGCATGTTGGAGAACGAGGCGGCGCAGATCGACGCGGCGACGTTGCCGCGCGCGAGTGAGGTGAACGTGACGGACGACTGCACGGTCGACGGCAGTAGCGTCAGGTACAGCAGTCCGAGGCTGAGGGTGTGGGGCAGGAAGATGTCGGCGATGGGCCGGATGATGAGGCCCAGCAGTGGGAACGCGACGAACGTGCACGCGAGGACGAGCAGGTGGAGGCGCCAGTGGCGGAAGCCCTCTTTGGTCTCGTCGGTCGACAGGCGTGCACCGTAGAGGAAGAACAGCAGCCCGATTGCGATGTTCGTCGCCCATTCGACGGGCGCGACGGCACCGCCGCGTGCCGGCAGCAGGCATGCCAGGGCGACCATTCCGAGCAGGGCGAGGACGTATCCGTCGAGGTACTTGGTGATGAAGCGCACGGGTCATGAGTATCACCGGTACTCGATGATGAAAACCTGCAGTGCCTTCCTCTGCGTGGCTACGCTCTTCGCGTGGATGCCGCGAAGAAGCTCGACAAGGCCCGTATCGATCGGAGCCTCGTGGACGTCCATCGCAACCCTCGCTCTTCTGAGACCGTCCGGGGCTACGTGAGCGCCGTCGGCACGAAGTGGGCTCTCATCGCGAACGCGCGCGACGGCGGGTACCCCGACGGGTTCACCGCTATTGGTCTGAAGGACGTGATCGCGGTGCGCAGACGCGCAGGCTTCGAGGACGCGTTCGCCAAGACGCGGACCGACTGGCCTGAGTCGCCGCTCCATCTCGATCTGGACTCGACGAGGGGTCTCCTGGAATCGGCGCCGACGCGGGGTCGGCTCATCGCGATCGAACGCGAGCGGAAGCTCGAGGACGCCATGTGGGTGGGCGTCCCGGTTCTGATCGACAAGCGTTGGACGTGGATGCACGAGGTCGATGCCGATGCCGCTTGGCGCGAGGAGCCTCTGGCCTACCGCACGACCAGCATCACCCGCGTCACCTGGGGCGACTCATACCTCTGTGCGCTCGAGGCAGTTCTGCCCGCGCGTCCTGATGTGGGCGTCGTCGCGACGAAGAGGCTTCGTGACTGATCCGAGGTGCTTCACCGGTGACTCCATCCAACGCGCACCAGCGAGGCCAGCTGAACTGATCGTTGCCCGGAATGGCGTCATCCATGAGGCGTTTTCGGGCGACGTCCGTGGCCACCCGTACCAGCCGCTCCCTCCCACGACCGCACCACGACCGACACGGACGTCAGCGAGGCCCCGAACTCCGCAAGCGGTGGCCGAACCCTCCCACGACCGCAGCACCCGACGACGCAGACGCACGAAGGCGACCCCGTCGCGAGCTTGCGAGTGACCGGGGTCGCCTTCGTGGCGCATGACGTTGCCGCTCCCGGATCCGGACGGCACAAGTCAGCGAATGGAGTAATTCGGCGCTTCGACGATGCCTTGGACGTCGTGGGGGTGACTTTCTTTGAGCCCGGCGGAGGTGATGCGCACGAATTGGCCGCGCTTCTGCAGTTCGGGGATCGTCGAGCCGCCGACGTAGAACATCGACTGGTGCAGGCCGCCGACGAGTTGGCGGACGGCGTTGCTGACGGGGCCCTTGTAGGAGACGCGGCCTTCGATGCCTTCGGGGACGAGTTGGTCGTCGCTGATGACGTCGGCCTGGAAGTAGCGGTCCTTGGAATAGGACTTCTTGCCGCGTGAGCTCATCGCTCCGAGTGAGCCCATGCCGCGGTAGGCCTTGAACTGCTTGCCGTTGATGAGGACGACTTCGCCGGGTGATTCTTCGGTGCCGGCGAGCAGTGAGCCGACCATGACGGTGGAGGCGCCGGCGACGAGGGCCTTCGCGATGTCGCCGGAGTACTGCAGGCCGCCGTCGGCGATGACGGGCACGCCTGCGGGCTGGCATGCCTGCGCGGCTTCATAGACGGCGCTGACCTGCGGGACGCCGACGCCGGCGACGATGCGCGTCGTGCAGATGGAGCCGGGGCCGACACCGACCTTGACGGCGTCGACGCCGGCATCGACGAGTGCCTGCGCGCCCGCGCGGGTCGCGACGTTGCCGCCGACGATCTGCACGTGTTTCGTCACGGGGTCGGCCTTCAGCTTGCGGATCATGTCGAGCAGCAGCTTGGCGTGGCCGTGCGCGGTGTCGACGACGAGCACGTCGACGCCCGCTTCGATGAGCGTCGTCGCGCGCTGCCAGGCCTCACCGAAGTAGCCGACGGCGGCGCCGACGAGCAGGCGGCCCTCGGCGTCCTTCGAGGCGTTCGGGAACTGCTCGGACTTCACGAAGTCCTTGACGGTGATGAGCGCGACGAGACGCCCGTCGTCGTCGACGAGCGGCAGGCGCTCACGCTTGTGCTGACGCAGGATCGCCGTCGCGTCGTCGTTCGAGATGTCGACGGGAGCGGTGACGAGCGGCTGCGGCGTCATGACGTCGCGCACCTTCGTCGTCGCCCATTCCGCGACGGGCGTGAAGCGCAGGTCGCGGTTGGTGATCATGCCGACGAGCTTGTCGTCCTCGACGACGACGGGCAGCCCGGAGACGCGGTACTGGCCGCAGATCGCGTCGAGCTCTTCGAGCGTCTTGTCGGGCCCGATCGTCACGGGGTTCGTGATGCGCCCCGTCTGCGTGCGCTTGACGAGGTCGACCTGGTAGGCCTGATCCTCGATCGACAGGTTGCGGTGCAGCACACCCATGCCACCCTCGCGCGCCATGGCAATCGCCATGCGCGCTTCGGTGACGGTATCCATCGCCGCCGAAACGAGCGGAATGTTCAGGGTGATCTCGCGCGTCAGCTGCGCCGTCGTGTCGACCTCGGACGGGATGACGTCGGTCTCGCCGGGCAGCAGCAGAACGTCGTCATAGGTGAGGCCCAGCGTCGCGAACTTCGGGGGAACGTCAGTGACATGGTCAGAACCGAAAGCCATTCACCAAGTCTAGGACACTCCGGCCCCTGCCCTCACCGCGCGTGACGACGGCACAGGTGGCTGCACGACGAGCGCCGCAGCTCCGGTCAGTGCGAGCCGCTACCGGGCTCCATGACGAACCGCGCCGCAGCTACCGTCAGTCGGATTCGGCCGACGGGCTTCCCGTCGCGGTGGCGCCGGCGCTCGTCTGCGCGGCGCCCGGGTCCGAAACCGTGTCGGAGGGCGTCGGCGTGCTCGACGCCGACGGCGTGGCAGGCGGCGTGGCCGGACTCGTCGTCGTCGCAGTGCCGGACGAAGACGACGTCGGGCTGGTCGGCGACGTGGGCTGCGAGTGCGACGGCGCCGGACGCGAACTGCTCGGCTTGGATGTGCTCGAGCTGCTCGGCTTGGACGTGCTCGAGGACGAACCGGGCAAGGTCGATCCGGACGAGCCCGTCGGACGCGAAGTGCTGGGCCGTGAGCTGGACGCCGAACCCGTCGACGGGCGCTGCGTCGTCGACTGGGACGAGCGCTGGCCGCGCGTTCCCGGCGTCGTGCGCTGCGGCGCGTCGCCGCGAGTCGTGGTCGTCATCGCCACGCTCGAGGGAACCTGCTCGGGAATCATCGAACCGGCGACTGAACCCTCACCCGAACGCTCGGCGCCCGATTGCGGGCCGGTTTCGGGTCGGGCTGCCTCACGACCGGCACTCTGGCCCTGACTCGGTCCACCATGCGCACTCGATCGCGCCGGTGCACCCGGCGCGGCGGCCATCGGTCCGGGCAGTGTCGTCGGGGTAGGAACGGCCGTGGCCTGCACTCGGGGGACGTCTGGTTCGGCGACGGCGCGCGCATTGCTCCAGTCGAGGTGCAGCGGCGCGAGAACGGTCGACAGGCTTCCGCCGTTGACGGCAGCGGCGACGCTGGACAGCGCGACGACGGCGCCGGCGGAGACGGCCGTGAGACTGGCGCGTCCACTCCAAGCACGCCGCGTACGGCGCTTCGAGGTAGGTCGTCCGGTCGCGAGGTAGCGGCCACCGCCGGCGAACTCGTTCTCGCGCGAAGCTGTGATGTTGGTGTCGATGACGGGGTGGGCCGACACATCCTTGTCGTGTACCTCGGGCCGGCGCGTCACCTCGGGACGCAGCGGCCGCGTCACGGCCTCGCAGGTCGCGTCGATCTCACGTGTCCAGGCGGTGAACAGGTCGCTCAATGCCTGCTCGCCGGGGCTGCGCTCCAGGTCGTCGTCACCTTCGCGGGCCGGGGGCTCGACAACGGGCCGCAACCGGGCGGAGACGCAGCGCGCCTCCGAGGGGGGAACCGTCGTGCCGCGTGAGCACGACGACTCGACGACGGAGCGGGCTCCGAGAGCGTCGAGCAGGGCGTCGTCCTCGGCGATGTCACGCAGGTTGGCCTCGACGTCGAAGCGGGTGGCGGGCGGTGTCATCGAAGCTCCTCCCCCGAGGTCTCGTGCAGGGTGCGCAGTCGCGCGAGCGCGCGGTGCTGGGCGACACGGACGGCGCCCGGCGACATGCCGAGGCTCGCGCCCGTCTCCTCGGCGCTGAGGCCGACGGCGACGCGCAGCGTCAGGATCTCGCGCTGCTGCGGCGTCAATTTCTCCATGAGCACGGACAGCCGCCGCGCGGTGTCGAGGTTGAGCGCCGCGTCCTCGGGGGTGAGGCCGGGGTCAATCGTGTCGGGCATCTCGTCCGTCGGCACGGCGGAGCGGAAGGCGCCGCGCTGGACGTCGGCCACCTTGCGCGAGCAGATCGAATACACGAACGCTTCGAAGGGGACACCGCGCTCGACGTAGCGGGGCAGAGCCTTGAGCACAGCCACGCACACCTCCTGAGCCGCATCCGCTGCGAGTTCGCGGGAGCCACTGAAGGCCCCCAACCTTGCCGAGGCATAGCGAAGTGCACGTTGGTGCACGTCGTCGAGAAGTGTCTCCCGTGCCGCGTCGTCACCGGATCGCGCTGCTGAGACCAGCGCGGCGATGGACGAGGCTTCCCCGTTCACTTCCTCCATCGCTGTTGGGGTCGTGAGCGTTACATGGCGGCGCGCGGAACTCACCCGGGGCCATTCGGCCTCGGGTGAGGAGTATCCGGTCTCGCTCGTCATGCGGGCCTCTCCAAGGGGCTGCTGCGTGCTGTCGGACGGGGTTCTGCCTGCTCGTTTCTGGGCGTGCGGTCGCGCTTCAGTGTTCCGATCCGACGGTACTGCCTGTCGCGCTCGAACGGTGTGTGGGGCTGTAGATCGACGCTCCACGCTAACGAAGCTGGGGCCGCGGCGCCACCTCAGCGCCGCCCGCGATGGGACAATGGGGGCAGTCTCAGAAAGGAGTGCGTCATGAGCGCACACGCCGATGTTCAGATCCGTGACGAGTCGATCAAGCTCGGTCAGTTGCTCAAGCTCGCGAATCTCGTGGAGGACGGTGCGGAGGCGCGCGTGGTCATCACGGAGGGTCTCGTGACGGTGGATGGCGAGGTCGACACGCGTCGTAGCGCGCAGATCAAGGTCGGCAGCGTCGTGTGCCTCGAGGACGAGTGCGTGCGCGTCACGAACTGACGCCCGCTCCGCACCCCCGGCGCGAAGCCGGCTCCGGAACAACCTCGCGCGTTCCCGCCACCACCCGACGACGCGAGCCCCCCGGGCGAACAACGCCCCACGCTCCCACCATCGCACCGCGGCGCGACGCCGGCGTCTGAACAACACCGCACGCTCTCGCCACCGCACCGCGGCGCGACATGGACCCGTGACAGACGAATCCCGCCCGAAGCATCGTCGCGCCGAGCGGGGGGGGGGGGGGGGGGG
>NZ_JBXASS010000013.1:0-97546 GCF_058809565.1 Dermacoccus sp. MPR-E5
CCGGCGCGTCGAAGCCGGTGAGCATCATGTCCTTGACGATGACGATCTCGAGCGGGTCGTCCGCGTTCTTCATCCGCCCACGCGTCGTCGTCTGCGTCCCCTCGGAGGTGACCGGCGTCGAACGCCGCGCCCTCGAGGACGCCGCGATGCGCGCCGGCGCGCGCCACGTCGACGTCATCGAAGAAGCCGTCGCCGCCGCAGTCGGCGCCGGGCTCAACGTGCAGGCCACGCAGGCGTCGATGGTCGTCGACATCGGCGGCGGCACGAGCGACGTCGCCGTCACGAGCCTCGGCGGGGTCGTGCGCTCACGCTCCGTCCGCCTCGGCGGCCACGAACTCGACGACGCGATCGCAGCCCACCTGAAGAACGAATACGCGCTGCTGCTCGGCGAACGCACCGCCGAACGCATCAAGCTCGACGTCGGCAGCGCCTTCCCGCTCACCGAGGAACTGACGTGCGAGGTGCGCGGACGCGACCTCATCGGTGGGCTGCCGCGCAGCGTCACCGTGACGAGCGTCGAGATCCGGCGCGCGCTGGAACCGACCCTGCTCGCGATCTGCGACACCGTCCGCGCCACCCTCGACGCATGCCCGCCGGAGCTGGCCGGCGACATCCTCGACACCGGCATCGTCCTGACCGGCGGGGGAGCGCAGCTGCGCGGGCTCGACGTGCGCCTGCACCACGAACTCGCCGTTCCCGTCCGCGTCGCCGCCGACCCGGCGAACGCCGTCGTCCTCGGCGCCGGTGCGTGCGTCGAGAACTACGACCTCATGCGTGGGCTGCTCATGCCCGTGACGCGGTGAAGAACCCGCGCCGGGCGCGAACAAGGTCGACGTCGTCACCGACGGCGAGATCCGGGCGCGGGGGGCGATCGGTTCGGCGGTCGTCGGGTGAATTCGGTGCTGCCCCGCCGCGACGCGACCCGCACCGCCGCGGCCGACTCGTCGCGGTGGCCGTGCTCGCCGTCCTGCTGCTCGCGCTCACCGCCTCACCCGCGCTGCGCGCACGGGGTCAGCACTTGACCTCGGGTGCGCTCGGTGCGATCGCCGGCTGGGTGACCCCCCGCGACGACGCGTTGCGCGAGGCGAAGGAAGCGCGCATCCGCGCCGAGGCGCGGGCCGCCGCCGTCAGCGACGCCGACCACGTCGTCGACGAGGCTTCGAAGCTGTCGCGCTCGTTCGCCGCGTCAGGACGCGACGTCGTGACAGCGCGCGTCGTCGCGTTCACGCCCGCGACGGCGGCCGGTGACGCCCGGCGCGTCCAGATCGACGCGGGCCGGGACGCCGGGCTCGAGACGGCGCAGGCCGTCGTCGCGGCCGGCGGGCTCGTCGGACGGGTCACGGCGGTCGACGAGCACGCCGCGACGGTCACGCTCATCACTGACCCGGCGAGCGTCGTCGGAGCGCGCCTCGAACCGGGCGGCACGCTGGCCCGCGTCAGCGGAGCGGCGCCCGACGGGGTGGCCGCGCGCGCCGAGGGATCCGTCAGTCTCGTTCTCGCGGCGGGCGGTTCGGCGACGAAGGGAGCCCGCGTCGTCACCGCCGGCAGCCCCCAGGGCCGGCCGTACCCGGCGGGGTTGCGCATCGGGACGGTCACCTCGATCGACCCCGACCGTGGCCGCCTGGAGCGCAGCGCCACCGTCCGCCCCGCCGTCGACCTCAGCAGCCTCGACGTCGTCGGCGTGCTGCGCCCGCGGGCGTCGCGATGACGAGCGCCGAACAGCGCGTCCTCTTCGCGCCCGAACCGCTGCGCGAGCCCGCGACGATCCTCGCGCGCCCGTCCGCGCTCGCCGCGACGCGGGCTCTGTGGACGCTCGGCGCGGGCGTCGTCGCCGTCCTGCTGCCCCCGCACCTGGGCCAATGGGTGGCGTGGCTGGGCGCGCCGCTCGCGGTGAGTGTCGTGCTCGACGCGGGGGCGCTCGCCGCGCTCGGCTGGCTGCTCGCCGGGCTCGTGCTCTCCGTCGTGCTGCCGCCCGGCGGCGTCGACATCGTCGCGCATGCGGCGGCGATCATCGCGACCGTGCTCGTCCTGCGACGCCTGCGGGTGGCCGCGACGGTGAGTGCCTGGTCGGCTGCGGCGCTAGCCGCTGTCGCCGTCCTCGTGCACGACCTGACGCTCGTCGCGCTCGCCGCGGCCCAGAGCGGACGCGTCGGCGTCGCCGTCCTGCCGCTGCTCGTGCGTGTGGTAGTCGGCGGCGTCATCGGCCTCGCCGTCGTCGGGCGCTGGAACCGCTGGGCTGCGCGTGAACGAGCGCGAGGCCGGGCATGAGGCGGCTCGCGCGGCTCCGTCGTCGCGTCGGCTCGAGGCCGGAGCGACGTGCCTCTCGTGGCCATGCCGAGCCCGGGCGCCGCCGTCAGGCCAGCCGGCCACGAACCGGTTCGCGTGCCGCGGGTGGCCGACGCGCCACGCTGGGGCCGTTTCTCCTGCCGGAACGCATCGGTTCTCGGCGAGGTACGGGTGGCACCTCGGCGGCCCAACGGCGCCTCGCGATCTACCTCGTCCTGACGTTCGTCGCCGCGATCGTGCTCGTCGGACGCCTGGCCCAACTGCAGCTCGTCGACGCTCGGGCGAGCCGCGCGGCCGCCGATGCGATGACGACGCGGGCCGTCGTCGTCCCCGCCGTGCGCGGACGCATCCTTGCCGCGGACGGCAGTGTGCTCGTCGGCAACGGCTCCACGACGACGCTGACGATCACGCCCGACCAACTGCGCCGTCCGGAGAACGCGCATCGCATCCTGAGCCGCGTCGCGCACGCCATCGACCGCCCCGTCGCCGACCTCGAACGGCGCACCGCGACCTGCGGCACGAAAGGCGCCGCGCCGGCACCGGTGTGTTTCTCCGGTCAGCCGTTCGAGCCCGTGCCGATCGCCTCGGACGTCCCGACGGAGGCCGTCAGCGGCATCCTCGAACAGCCGGAGCGCTACCCGGGCGTCGCGGCGACGACCCGCCCCACACGCACGTACGGCCCGAGCGGCAGCTCGCTCGCGCAGGTGCTCGGCTATCTCACGACGACGACGGCGGACGACGTCACCGCCGCGCGCGAGGCCGGCCGCGAAGCTCCCGCGACGACGGCGCTGCTCGGGCGCGCGGGCCTGGAGCAGCAGTACGACACGCAACTGCGCGGCCGCGACGGACGCCGCGTCGTGAGCATCACGCCGACGGGGGAGGCCGAGCGCGTCGTGGCGGACGAGGCGCCGACGAACGGCGCCGATGTGCGCACGAGCCTCGACCCCGGGCTGCAGAAGTCCGCGGCCGACGCGCTCACGAAGGGGATCGCCGCGGCCCGTAAGGGCGGGTCGAAGGCCGATTCGGGTTCCGTCGTCGTCATGGATGCCGATTCGGGTCAGGTGGCGGCGCTGACGAACCAGCCCACCTACGACCCGAGCGTCTGGAACGGCGGCATCACCCAGGCCGAGTGGGACACGTTGACGCGCGGCGGCTCCGACCCGCTCTCGAACCGTGCGGTGACGGTGGCAGGGCCGCCGGCGTCGACGTTCAAGGCGGTGTCGCTGTTCGGGGCGGCCGCGGCTGGTGTCGACCCGAAGGGGACGTACGACTGCCCGAGTTCGCTGCGCATCGGCAACCGCACGTTCACCAACTTCGAGTCGGAGGCGCACGGTCGCATCGACATCCCGACGGCCCTCGAGGTTTCCTGCGACACCGTCTTCTACCGCTGGGCCTACCGCAGCTGGCTCGACGCAGGCGGGGCGAAAGCCTCCGTCGACGCACCCGACGCGTTCGCCGCAGCCGCCCGCACGTTCGGCTTCGGTGCCCGCACCGGCGTCGACCTGCCCGGCGAGGCGAGCGGCGCCGTCACCGACCGGGCGCAGAAGCGACGCGACTGGGAGGCGACGCGCGCCCAGAGCTGCGAGCGCGCGAAGCGCGGCTACCCCGAGGTCACGGACAAGGCGCGGGCGGCTTACCTGAAGCAGGTGGCGCAGGAGAACTGCACGAGCGGGTACGTGCTGCACGCCGGTGACGCGGTCAACCTCGCGATCGGTCAAGGCGACGTCAGCGCAACGCCACTGCAGATGGCGGCGACGTACGCCGCGGTGGCGACGGGCGGCACACGCGTGACGCCGACGCTCGTGCCCAACGCGACGTCCGCGCAGACGGAGACCACGAGCCTGCACCTCGACCCCGCGATGCTGGCCGTCGAGCGCGACGGTCTCGCCCGCGTCCTGCGCTCGGGGACGGCGTCGGACGCCTTCGCCGGGTTCGACCTCGCCCGCTTCCCGATCAGCGGCAAGACCGGCACCGCCGAGGTGTACGGCAAGCAGGCGACCGCGTGGTTCGCCTCTTACATGCCCGAGCCAGTCGCGGGGCACCGCTACGTCGTCGTCGTGCGCGTCGACCAGGGCGGCGAGGGCGGACGCGTGGCGGCACCCATCGGGCGCGCTGTGTGGGATGCCATCGCACGTCGGGGCGCCTGAGGCGGGCGCGGGGTTCGGTTTCGCGCTCGGCGCGACGAGCATGTTCGCCTCGGCGATCCTGACGGCCGGCATCGGCCCGTGGCTGCCTTACCAGATGCTCGGTGCGAGCTGGGTCGCGCTCGGTGCCGGCCTGTTGCCGTGGCGGCGCGGGCTGCGCTGGCCCGCCGAGCTCGCGCTGCTGTGCGGCTACACGGCGTTCGCGTCACTCGCGTACGGCTTCGTCCTCAACATGTCGTTCTGGCCGTTCTCGACGACCGGCGACCCCGGCATCAGCCCCGTCCCGGGGCGCAGCTTGCGACAAACCTCGCGCACTTCGTCGCGTTCAGCCTCGCCACGTCGCTGGGCTGGGATCTGGGGCGCGTCATCACGAACGTCGCCCTCGTCCTGGCCGTCGGCCGGCCCGTGATGACGGCGCTGCGACGCGCGTCGCGCCGGGCCGCGTTCGAGGCCCGGGGCGAGTTCGTCGATTAGGCCGCCACCTCCTGCCGCTGATAGCCTGAACGAAGCCGTAGACCGGCCGCGGATCGAGAGCGCCCCAGTGAACAGGCCTGGGAGCACCGCGCAGCGAGAGTTCAAAGGAGTCAGGTATGCCCCTGGACGTTGAAACGAAGAAGAAGATCATCGCCGAGTACGGCACGTCCGAAGGCGACACCGGCTCGCCCGAGGTTCAGATCGCCCTGCTGACGCAGCGCATCAAGGACCTGACGGAGCACTCGCGCACGCACAAGCACGACCACCACAGCCGTCGTGGTCTGCTCCTGCTCGTCGGTCAGCGCAAGCGCATGCTGCGTTACCTCGAGTCGGTCGACATCGAGCGTTACCGCTCGCTGATCAAGCGTCTCGGCCTGCGCCGTTGATCGCATTGATCACCATGATCTGACGCCGAGTGGCGGTCATCCCTGAAAGGGTGGCCGCCTCTCGGTGTTTTCGAGGCACGCGCCGCGTCGCCTCGAAGCAGCAAGAAACGGGCCGCGCACAACGACGATGCGCGTCCCGAGACGAAGATGAAACAAGAAGGAGGCCCCACATGGAGGGTCCCGAGATCCAGTTCGCCGAAGCCGTCATCGACAACGGCTCGTTCGGCACCCGCACCGTCCGCTTCGAGACGGGCCGCCTGGCCAAGCAGGCCAATGGCGCCGTCATGGCGTACCTCGACGACGACACGTGCCTGCTGTCGACGACGACGGCCAGCAAGCAGCCGAAGGAGCACTTCGACTTCTTCCCGCTGACGGTCGATGTCGAGGAGCGCAGCTACGCCGCCGGCAAGATCCCCGGCTCGTTCTTCCGCCGCGAGGGTCGCCCCTCGACGGACGCCATCCTCACCTGCCGTCTCATCGACCGCCCGCTGCGCCCGGCCTTCAAGAAGGGTCTGCGCAACGAGGTCCAGGTCGTCATCACCGTGCTCGCGCAGAACCCGGACGTGCAGTACGACGTCCTCGCGATCAACGGTGCGTCCGCGTCGACGCAGATCTCCGGTCTGCCGTTCACGGGCCCGATCGGTGGCGTCCGCGTCTCCCTCATCGACGGCCAGTGGGTCGCCTTCCCGAACTTCTCCGACATCGAGCGCTCGGCGTTCGACATGGTCGTCGCCGGCCGCATCGTGGGTGATGATGTCGCCATCATGATGGTCGAGGCGGAGTCGACGGAGTCGACGTGGAACCTCGTGAAGAACGGCACACAGGCCCCGACCGAAGAGGTCGTCGCCGAGGGCCTCGAGGCCGCGAAGAAGTTCATCCGCGTCCTGTGCGAGGCCCAGATGGAGCTCGCGAAGCAGGCGGCCAAGGAGGTCCAGGACTTCCCGGTCTTCCTCGACTACCAGGACGACGTGTACGAGGCCGTCGCGAAGGACGGCACCGACCAGACGGCCGCCGCGATGACGATCGCGGGCAAGGCCGAGCGCGAGAGCAAGCTCGACGAGATCAAGGACGCGCTCAAGGCCGAGCTGGCCGGCGAGGGCAAGCCGTTCGAGGGCCGCGAGTCCGAGGTCTCCGCCGCGTTCCGCTCGCTGCAGAAGCAGCTCGTGCGCGAGCGCATCCTGCGCGACAAGGTCCGTATCGACGGCCGCGGCCTCGCCGACATCCGCGCGCTCTCGGCCGAGGTCGAGGTGCTGCCGCGCGTGCACGGTTCCGCGATCTTCGAGCGCGGCGAGACGCAGATCATGGGCGTCACGACGCTCAACATGCTGCGCATGGAGCAGCAGATCGACTCGCTGTCGCCGACGACGCGCAAGCGTTACATGCACCACTACAACTTCCCGCCGTTCTCGACGGGTGAGACGGGTCGCGTCGGTTCGCCGAAGCGTCGCGAGATCGGCCACGGCGCGCTCGCCGAGCGTGCGCTCATGCCGGTGCTGCCGACGCGTGAGGAGTTCCCGTACGCCATCCGTCAGGTCTCCGAGGCACTCGGCTCGAACGGTTCGACGTCGATGGGTTCGGTCTGCGCCTCGACGCTGTCGCTGCTCAACGCCGGTGTGCCGCTGCGCGCGCCCGTCGCCGGTATCGCGATGGGTCTCGTCTCCGCCGAGATCGACGGTGAGACGCAGTACGCCGCGCTCACCGACATCCTCGGCGCCGAGGACGCGTTCGGGGACATGGACTTCAAGGTCGCCGGTACGCGCGAGTTCGTCACGGCCATCCAGCTCGACACGAAGCTCGACGGCATCCCCGCGCAGGTGCTCGCCGGCGCGCTGACGCAGGCCCGCGACGCGCGTCTGCACATCCTCGACGTCATGAACGAGGCGATCGACGCTCCCGACGAGATGTCGCCGTTCGCTCCGCGCGTGCTCGCCGTCAAGATCCCCGTCGACAAGATCGGTGAGGTCATCGGCCCGAAGGGCAAGATGATCAACCAGATCCAGGAGGACACCGGCGCCGACCTGTCGATCGAGGACGACGGCACGGTCTACATCGGTGCGACGGACGGCCCGAGCGCCGAGGCTGCGCGCAACGCCGTCAACGCCATCGCGAACCCGCAGATGCCGGAGGTCGGCGAGCGCTTCCTCGGCACCGTCGTCAAGACGACGACGTTCGGCGCGTTCGTCTCGCTCCTGCCGGGCAAGGACGGCCTGCTGCACATCTCCGAGGTGCGCAAGCTCATCGGCGGCAAGCGCATCGACGCCGTCGAGGACGTCCTCAAGATCGGCCGGAAGGTCCAGGTCGAGCTCAAGGAGATCGACCCGCGCGGCAAGCTGTCGCTCGGTGTCGTCGAGGAGGCCAAGGCCGACGACGCGCCCGAGGCGCCGAACGAGACGACGCCGGCCGCTCCGGCCGACGTCGACGCCGACAGCGCTGACGCCGCCGCGAAGATCGCCGACGCTGCGGGCCACATGGACTCCGGTCACGCGAGCGATGAGGACGGCGAGCGCAAGCCGCGTCAGCGTCGTCGTGGCGGCCGTGGCCGTGGCCGCGGCAACGACGCTGCCGAGGGCCGCGGTGACGCCGCGTCCGACCAGCTCGTCGACGCCGGTGACGACGACCAGGCGGCATCCGCGACGTCCGAGGACGCCTGAGCCGCTCACGTGAGGGAGCGCGCCCACCGTTGAGGTGAGCTGCTCCGTCCGACGAACCCGCCCCCGATCCGCGACCCGCGGCTCGGGGGCGGGTTCGTCATCTCACCCGTGTGGGGCGCATGGGATGATGCGCAGGTGAACTCAGTGGAGCGTGCCGACGGGTTCCAGCGTCGACATCCGGCGCTGGGCTACCCGATCGGTGTCATCTACAAGTTCGTCGACGACCAGGGCGCCTACCTCGCGGCGCTGATCACGTACTACGGGTTCCTGTCGATCTTTCCGCTCCTGCTGTTGCTGCAGTCGGTTCTCGGCTTCGTCATCGACGGTGACGACCGGTTGCGTCAGCAGATCCTCGACTCGGTGCTCGCGCAGATCCCGGTGCTCGGGCCGTCGCTGCACTCCGCGTCGATCGAGTCGCTGACGGGCAGCGTGTCGGCCATCGTCATCGGCGCGATCGTGGCGCTCTACGGTGGCCTCGGTGTGGCGCAGGCGATCCAGCACACGAGCAACCACTGCTGGGCGGTGCCGCGCAACAGCCGCCCGAACCCGATCCTCATGCGCGTGCGCAGTGGCGCCATCATCATGTTCCTCGGGGCGGCGCTCATCGCCATCGGCATCCTGCCGACGCTGTGGAAGCCGTTGCAGAGCTGGGCGTGGTTGCTCAACGTCGTGTTCGGCACGGGCATCTTCCTGCTGCTCATGAAGATGACGAACGCGCGCGGAGAGGGCTGGGGGCGTCTCGCGCCGGGCGCGTTCTTCATCAGTTTCGCCTGGCAGTTCTTCGTCGCGAACAGCACGACCTTCACGAACATCTTCGGGGCCCGTTCGACAGGCACGTACGGCACCTATGGCGGCATCCTGACGCTGCTGCTCGCCAGTTACCTCATGTCGTTGTCGTTCGTCATCGGCACCGAGATCAACGTCGTGCTGCACAAGCATCTGTACCCGCGTTCCCTCATGACACAGTTCACCGACGACGTCGAGCTGACGCTCGCCGACCAGCAGGCGTACGCGGGGCAGGCGCAGATGCAACGGTTCAAGAACTACGAATCCATCGACGTGGTCTTCGACAAGGACGGCGACGGTCTCGCCGATCAGCCCTCGGATCTCGACGTGCGATGGAAGGACGCGGTGCGGGCCCACGACGACTGGTTGCAGACTCGCCACCCGATGCGCCCGAGCGGCATGTGGGGCCTGAACGCCGAGAACGAGGATCGCAGCAGCGCGGACGGGAGCGAATGATGGGGGAGCAGACCATGGTGACGAACGAGAATGACACGGTGATGCAGACCAGCGACGAGCCGATCGTCCTGGGGCCGATGGTGCGCTACACCAGTGAATGCGAAGCGTCGATGTGGGTCGAGACCCGCGACGCCGGGGAGGTCGCCGTCATCACCGACGGTGGGCGCTGGAGCGCGCGCACGTTCGGCGCGCACGGGCATCACTACGCCCTCGTGATCCTGGACGGTCTCGAGCCGGGGCAGACGTACGGCTACCGCGTCGAGGTGAACGGCGAACAGGCGTGGCCCCTGGCGGACTCGCCGTTCCCCGACCCGTTCTTCAAGACGCTGCTGCACTCACGCCCCACGAAGATGGCGTTCGGCAGCTGCCGCACGAGCGAACCGCACGATGCGAAGAGCAACCGCAAGAACGGCATCGACTCGCTGCGCGCCGTCGCGCACGAGATCGCCCGCGACCCTCACGACGAGCGGTGGCCCGACCTCGTCGTGCTGCTCGGCGACCAGGTCTACGCCGACGAGACGTCGGAGGCGATGCAGGAGTACATCGAGGCGCGCCGCGGGCTCGACGCGCCGCCCGGCGAGGAGCTCAAGGACTACGTCGAGTACGCGCACCTGTACCGCCTCGCCTACAGCGAACCGGCGGTGAGGTGGCTGCTGTCGACGCTGCCGAGCGCGATGATCTTCGACGACCACGACGTGCGTGACGACTGGAACACGTCGCAGACGTGGCACGAGAAGATGAACGCGACGCCCTGGTGGCACGAGCGCATCGTCGGCGCACTCGGGTCGTACTGGGTCTATCAGCACTGTGGCAACCTCTCGCCCGAGGCGCTCGCCGATGACGAGCTGTGGCAGCTCATCACGTCGCACACCGGGGACGACGAGCTCGACATCACCGCCGCCGTCGACGCGTTTGCCGAGCGGGTTGACGAGGACCCGACGACGTACCGCTTCTCCTACACCCGTGATCTGGGCGAGTCGAAGCTCATCGTCGTCGACTCGCGGGCGGCGCGCGACCTACGTCCCGATCACCGCGCGATGCTCGACGCGGACGAACTGCGCTGGCTCGATGACGAGTTGCGCGGCGACGTCGAGCACCTGTTCATCGGCACCTCGCTGCCGTTCTTCATGCCCGAGGGCCTGCACATGCTCGAGGCGCTCGACGAGGCCGCGGCCGAGGGGACGTGGGGCCGTCCGGCGGCGTTCTTGGGGGAGAAGCTGCGTCAGGTCGTCGACCTCGAGCACTGGGCGGCGTTCAGCGACACGTTCTTCAAGGTCAGCGACATGCTGTTCGAGGTCGCGCGTGGTGAGCGTGGCCGAGCGCCGAGGACGATCACGTTCCTGTCGGGCGACATCCACAACTCGTTCCTGTCGGAGGTCAACGGCGGCGAGGAGCTGACGTCGCGCATCTTCCAGGCCGTCTGCTCGCCGATCCGTAACCCGCTGCCGCGCCACGTGCGCGCGCTGCAGGCGATGATCGGCAAGGGCCTCGCGTTCCCGCTGCGCGCCGTCGTCGAGCGCACGAGCGTGCGCACGCCGTCGTTCCGCTGGCGCACGACGCACGGGCCGTGGTTCGACAACAACCTCGCAGTCGTCGAGGTGACGGGCGACGGTCTCGACTTCCGCTGGCTGACCGGCGAGATCCGCGACGGCGACCTCGAGCACCCGCACACGCGGGTCGTCAGCGACATCCGCATCGAGGGTGACGGTGAGTCGAAGCGTCTCGACACGTGGCAGCCACTCGGCATTCGGATCCTGACGCGCGTGGCGCACCTTCGTCGATAGGGTCGCGTCCATGAGCGAGACGATCAAGGTTGCAGTCATCGGTGCCGCCGGGCGCATGGGCAGCGAGGCGGTCAAGGCCGTCGAGGCCGCGGACGACATGACGTTCGTCGGTGGCTTCGACGCCGGGGACGACCTGGGCGACCTCGGGGGTGCCGACGTCGCGATCGAGCTGACGGTGCCCGCCTCGTCCCCGACGAACGTCGCGCAGTGCATCGAGCGCGGCGTCAGCGTCGTCGTCGGCACGACGGGGTGGGACGACGCGAAGCTCGCGACGCTGCGGGCGCAGCTCGACGCGGCGCCCGGCGTCGGTGTGCTCATCGCGCCGAACTTCTCGATCGGTGCGCTGCTCATGATGAAGTTCGCCCGCGAGGCGGCGAAGTTCTACGAGAGCGTCGAGGTCGTCGAGATCCACCACCCGAACAAGGTCGACGCGCCGTCCGGCACGGCCGCGCACACGGCGCGCGCCATCGCCGAGGCACGTGAGCAGGCGGGGCTGGGGCCGGTGCCAGACGCGACGGAATCCGACCCCGACGGCGCGCGCGGCGCCCGCGTCGACGGCATCCCGGTGCACGCGATCCGCATGCGCGGGCGCGTCGCGCACCAGGAGGTGCAGTTCGGCGCCGAGGGTGAGGCCCTGACGATCCGTCACGACAGCTTCGAGCGCGTGAGCTTCATGCCGGGCGTGCTGACGGGCGTGCGCGGCGTCGTCACGACCCCGGGGCTCACGGTGGGCCTGGAAAACTTCCTCGGGCTCTGAGCTCGGATGCTCCGTCTGGGCCTGAGGTCCGCCCGGGCGGTGCGCCGACAGCGTCCGTCCGCGTGAACGTCGAAGGCCCGGACGGTCGCGCTGGCGTCGCCTGCCGGACACCTGGGCGTCAGGTCGGGGCCACGTCGCGCGGCTAGCGTTCTGGAATGCTCGATGCCGTGCTCGCGCCGCTCGAACACCTCATGACGTCGTGGTGGATCTACCCGGCGCTCTTCGGCCTGTGCACGCTCGATGCGTTCGTGCCTGTTTTTCCCAGCGAAGCCCCGCTCATCCTCGCCGGGGTGTACGCCGCGTCCGATCCGAACGGGCCGCAGCTCGTGCTCGTCGTGCTCGTGGCCACGCTGGGGGCGGCACTGGGCGATCACCTCTCCTACGGCATCGGCCGGGTCGTCGGTGCGCGCTCGCTCGGGGCGCACGGTTCGCGGCGTGCTCGCACGTTCGAGAAGGTCTCGCGCGTGCTGCACGAACGAGGGTCGTGGGCGTTGCTCGTCGTGCGCTTCATCCCGGGCGGACGCAGCGTCGGCACGATGTCGCTCGGCGCTGCACGCTACCCGCTCCTGCGGCAGTTCACGCCGTACGACCTGCTCGCGACGCTGCTGTGGGCCCTGCACGGTTGCCTCATCGGCTACATCGGCGGCCGTGCGTTCGGCGACAACCACCTCGCGGGCATCCTCACCGGCATGGGGCTCGCGATGGCGGTCGCGGCGCTGCTCGAAGGCGTGCGCCACGTCCGAACGAAACGCCGCATGACGCGCGAAAGCCACGCCGCGAGTGGTGATTCCACCCGAGACGCGGCGTCGTCCGTCGAGGTCAGTCAGTCGTGACGATGACGTGCAGGCGCCGCGGGCCGTGCACCCCTTCGACGCGGTCGAGCTCGATGTCGCTCGTCGCGCTCGGACCGGAGATCCACGTCAGCGGATGCCCCGCCTCGACGCTCGCGCGCAGGGCGCTGACGGCGGCCGGCACGTCCGCGTGGATCTGGTCGGCCCGCACGAGACAGACGTGCAGATCGGGCACGAGCGTCAGCGCACGACGCCCCTGCCCCGCAGTGTGATCGAGGACGATCGTGCCCGTCTCGGCGATGGCCGCGGCACACGTCGTGACGACCGCCTCGATGGCGTCGAGACCGTCGGGCGTGCCCGGGTCTTCGCGCGCCATCGACGCATCGACCGCGCCGACGACTGCCTCGGGCAGCCCGGCCGGCAGCAGGACGCCGTTCGCGCCCTCGAGCGCCGCGGCGACACGCGCGCCGGCGTCAGCTGCCGAGGCACGTTCGACGACCGCCTTGTAGTCCTCGGTGCGCTCGACGAACAGGTCGACGAGGTCGGGCGACCCCGCCGCGGGGGTGACGTCGGCCGCAGCACGCGAACCGTCCGCATCAGGTGACGTCGCCTGGGCGCCGGCGCTGCCCGACGACGAATCCCGCTGCGTCGTCGCCGAATCGGCCCGCTGCGACGACGTGCTCGTCACCCCGGCGTTCGCGTTGGCCGTCCGGATGCGCTGCAGGATCTCCTCGCGTGCGCTGCTCATGCCTCGTCCTCGCTGTCGCTGGTGGGGTGGGGGAGCCCGGCGTCGCGGGCGCTCGTGCCGTAGTGGCCCTCGACGTCGACTCCGGCGCGGTTCGGACGCGACCCCGCTGCGGCCTGGCCGCTCTCGTCGAGCCGGCCGCCGTCGGTGCGCGCGAACCACTCGCGGAACGTCTCGGTCGGGGGAGCGGGGATGTCACGCGCTGCGCTCCACGGCGCGAGGGGCCCGGGAATCGCGCCGAGGTAGGAGACGTCCTCACGCTTGAAGACCTTGCCGGCCACCGTCGCGAGCGTCTGCAGACGCCCCATGCGCTTGCCGGAGGCGAGCGCCCATTCGGCGCCCGCGATGGCGGTGCGCTCGAAGCTCGGGACGCGCGAGGCGGCGCGCTTCTTCTCGACGACCTGCGTGCGCAGTTCGACGAGGATCTTCGGAAAGTCGATCTTGACGGGGCACACCTCGCTGCACGCGCCGCACAGTGACGACGCGAAGGGCAGCGCCTTGTCGCGATCGGAGTCGAGGCCGCGCATCTGCGGGGTGAGGATGGCGCCGATCGGTCCGGGGTAGACGCTCGTGTAGGCGTGCCCGCCCGCGCGTTCGTAGACGGGGCAGACGTTGAGGCACGCCGAGCAGCGGATGCAGCGCAGCGCCTCGCGCCCGACGGTGTCCGACAACACGCGCGTGCGGCCGTTGTCGACGAGCACGACGTGGACGTCCTGCGGGCCGTCGGCCTCGCTCGACCCCGTCCACATCGACGTGTAGGGATTCATGCGCTCACCGGTCGACGAACGTGGCAGCAGTTCGAGCATGACGGCGAGGTCGTCCCACGTCGGCAGCACCTTCTCGATGCCGACGACGGAGATGAGCGTCTCCGGCAGCGTCAGGCACATGCGTCCGTTGCCCTCGGACTCGACGACGGTGAGCGTGCCCGTCTCCGCGACGGCGAAGTTGGCGCCCGAGATCGCGACCTTGGCGCGCAGGAACTTCTCGCGCAGGTGACGACGGGCAGCGTCGGCGAGCGCGGCGGGATCGTCGCTCAGGTTCTCGGGGGCCGGGCGGCCGACCTCGCCCATCTCGGTGCGGAAGATGTCGCGGATCTCGCTGCGGTTCTTGTGGATCGCGGGCACGAGGATGTGCGACGGGCGGTCGTGGCCGAGCTGGACGATGAGCTCGGCGAGGTCGGTCTCCCACGCGTCGATGCCCGCGGCTTCGAGGGCCTCGTTGAGCTCGATCTCCTGCGTCGCCATCGACTTGACCTTGACGACTTCCTGCGTGCCTGTCGCCTTGACGAGGTCGACGACGATGCGGTTGGCCTCCTCGGCGTCACGCGCCCAGTGGACCGTCGCGCCGGCGCGCGTCAGCGACTCCTCGAGCGTGACGAGCAGCGTGTCGAGGTCGGCGAGCACGTCGTCCTTGACGGCGGCGCCGCGCGTGCGCAGTTGCTGCCAGTCGTCGACCTCGCCGACGACCTCGGCGCGCTTGGCGCGGATCGTGCCGGTCGCGTGACGCAGGTTGGCGCGCAGTTGGGCGTCGTCGAGGGCGTGCTTCGCCTCGTGCGGGAAGGCCGGCATCCCGACGAACGTCGCGGTCGTCGTGCCGACGGGCAGACCCGCGTCGGCGGCGGTGCGGGGCTGGCAGCTCATGCGGGGTCCTGTTCGGTCGAGGCGAGCACTTCGGCGAGGTGGATGGTCTTGACGCCGGTGCGTCCGCGGTGCAGCAGACCGCCGATGTGGGCGAGGCACGAGTTGTCGCCGGCGACGACGTACTCCGCGCCCGTCTCGACGACGTGGCGCGCCTTGTCGTTTCCCATGGCGACGGAGACGTCGGGGTTCTTGACGCTGAACGTGCCCCCGAAACCGCAGCACTGCTCGGCGTCGGGCAACTCGCGCAGGTCGGCACCGGCGACCGCGCGCAGCAGCTGCAGCGGACGGTCGCCGACGCCGAGCATGCGCAAGCTGTGGCAGGTGGGGTGGTAGGTGATGCGGTGCGGGAAGTAGGCGCCGACGTCAGTGACGCCGAGCACGTCGACGAGGAATTCGGACAGTTCGAGCACCCGCGGGGCGAGCGCGTCGACCTCGCGGGCGAGGCCCTGGTCGCCGACCCGCTCGGCGATCATCTCGTGCTGCTCGCGGACGGATCCGGTGCAGGAGCCGGAGGGGGCGACGACGTAGTCGAACGCGTCGAACGTGTCGACGAACCCGCGCACGAGGCCCTTAGCGTCGTTCGCGTACCCGGTGTTGGTGAACATCTGGCCGCAGCAGGTCTGCTCGGTGGGGAACTCGACGTCGACCCCGAGGCGGCGTAGGAGCTTCACCGTCGCGATCGGCGCCTTGGGAAACATCGTGTCGTTGAAGCAGGTCGCGAAGATCGCGACGCGTGGGCGGGTGGGGGCGATCGTCACGACGGCATCCTTAATGGTCTGACCAATGTGCTGCATCTCACTCTAGAAGCATGACCCCCGACGGTCAAGAAGTCGAGGCCGCGTAGCATGCCGCCCATGACCCACCCCTGCGCGCCCGCCTCGCCCGAACCGGGCCCGCCGCCCGCAGCCGAGGAATCCGGTCTGTCGAACCCGGGGCAGCCGGCGTCGGAACCGGCCCCCGCGCCGGACGCGACGCCCGTCCAGGTCGAGACTCCGGCTGGCGCGCAGGGTGCCAACCCGGTCGCGTCACGATCGGGGCGTGCCTACGAGGGTGTCGTGCAGTGGGTCGAGGACGGCATCGTCTCGGGCCGTCTGCGTGTCGGCGACGTGCTGCCCGCCGAGCGTGACCTTGCCGCGCAACTCGCCGTCAGCCGTGCCGTGGTGCGTGAGGGCGTGCGCGCCTTGCACGCCATCGGGGTCGTCGACTCGCGCGTCGGAGCCGGTGCGGCCGGCGGCACCGTCATCACGGCCGTGCCGACAGAGGCGCTCAACCGGTTCTTGCGCATGCACGTGGCGCTCGCGCAGTTCAGCCTCCTCGACGTCGTCGACGTGCGCTGCAGCCTCGAGGGCCTGTCGGCGCGGCTGGCCGCGCGCAACGCGACCGACGCCGACCATGCGCGCCTCGCCGACCTGATCACCGCGATGCGTGACGACGACCTGCCGCCCGATGTCTTCAACGCGTGCGACACCGATTTCCACGTCGCCATCGCGCGGGCCGCGGGCAACGCGCTCGCCACCGACCTCACCGTCGCCATCCGCGAATCCATGCGCAGCCCCATCCGTCATGGCATGAACCGCGTCGACGACTGGCCGGCTGTGCGCGCGCGGTTGCGCGAGGAGCACGAGGCCATCGCCGCGGCGCTCGCGGACGGCGACGGCTCGCGCGCCGCCGATCTGCTCGACGCGCACATCCGACGCGCGAGCGAGCAACTCCTCGGGGACGGCGCGCAGGCAGCCGGCGACACCGCCTGACGGGACGACTTGCGCCGGTCGGTGCTTGCGTGGCGGAGACGAGGCCCACGGTGGCGATCCTGTGGCCCGCGCCGACGCCGAGGCGGGCAGCGCACGCGGGGAGGCCGCCGTCAGCGCGTGAGGACGATGGCCGCCGCGATGAAGTGGGCGATGAACGCGGCGACGGTGCAGGCGTGGAAGATCTCGTGGAAGCCGAACACGCGCGGCCACGGATCAGGGCGTTGGAAGCCGTAGACGACGGCCCCGAGCGTGTAGAGGATGCCGCCGGTGGCAATGAGCGTCATGACGAGCGTGCCGCCCGCGGCGTGCAACGGCCCGGCGTAGAAGATCGCGACCCAGCCGAGCGCGACGTAGATCGGCGTGTAGAGCCAACGCGGCGCATGCACCCAGAACGTGCGGAAAGCGACGCCGAGCAGCGCGCCGACCCACACGATGACGAGCAGACTCACCCGCTGCCGGCCCTCGAGCAGCGTCAGCGCGAACGGCGTGTACGTGCCGGCGATGATGAGGTAGATGTTCGAGTGGTCGAGGCGGCGCAGGATCGTGTCGGCGCGCGGGCTCCAGTATCGGCGGTGATACAGCGCCGACGTGCCGAACAGCATCGTCGCCGTAGCACCGAGGACGAGCGCCCCGACGCGCGCCGGGGTCGTGTCGGCGAGCAGGGCGAGCACGAGACAACCGATGAGGCACAGGGGCGCGAGGACGAGGTGCAGCCACCCGCGCAGCAGGGGTTTCATCGCCACCGCCAGGGCCTCGCCCGCGGGGTGCTCACCATGTTCGCCGTGCCCAGTGGACTCGCCGTGCCCGTCAGGCAGAGCCGACCGTGTGGGTTCATGGATCATCGGGTCGAGGGTCATGGCGTCGGGGTTCGTGTTGTCGGCGTTCGTCGGTTCGGCTGCTGCGGGTTGCGGACGGTCGGTTGCGGGGGTGTTCACTGCGGGGTCCTCGATCGGTCGGCGATCAGCCCGAGCGTCAGCTCCAGGCCGGTGCGGGCGTCGGTGAGCGTGTCACCGTAGTGTTCGCGCAGGGTGCCCAGGCGGTAGCGCACCGTCTGGGGGTGGACGTGGAGGGCCTCGGCGACCTCCTCGCGGCGTCCGTGGTGCAGCAGCCAGGCGAGCAGCGTCTCGGCGAGCACGGCCCGCTTGGCCTCCGAGACGTCGGCAAGCGGCGCCAGGGCGCGCTCGCGCAGCATCTGCGCGATGAGCGGGTCGGCGTCGAGGATCAGTTCGGGCAGCAGCGTGTCGGCGTCCGCCGGTTCACTCACCCGGGCGAATCGCAGCGCGCGTCGGGCGCGCGTCACCGATTCGGCGGCGCGGCTCCAGGCGAGCGTCGGCCCGAGGGCTGCTGTGGTCGTAGCGCAGGCAGCGAGGACGCGCGCGCGGTTGCCGGGTGGGAGGTCGGGCACGAGGACGAGCGGCGAGCCGTCCGGGGTGCGCGACCACAGGGCCTTCTCACCGACGGCGCTCGCGACGGCCGCCGGGGCGTCGCCCGTCAGTGCCAGCGCCGTGAGGGTGCGCGGCGGGTTCCAGTGAGCCCGTTCGGCGAGATGCTCGAGCGTGTCGGGCTGGTCGCCCGCGACGAGTGCCGCCGCCAGCTGGTCGCGTCGGCGCGCGAGCTCACGGGTGCGGGCCGTCATGGCCGCGGTGTGGCCGGCGAGGCTCTCGACGGACAACTCGTCGATGAACGCGAACGTGCCCGCAGCGAGGCTCGCGATGCTCGCGGCCGACTCGCCCTGCGCGACGGCGCGTTCGGCGAAGTGCGTCCACGCCTCGCGGGCGCCGACGCGGTAGGCCGTGAGCAGCGCGTCGCTCGAGCGCCCCGTCTCCGCCTCGCCCTGGCCGAGGCGGTAGGCGCCGGTGCGCATGGCCGTGGCGGACGTCGTGTCGCCGTCGTCACCGAGGGTGTCGAGGAAGGCCGCGAGGGCCATCGCGACGGCCGCCTCGATGTTCGCGCGCAGTGTGTCGCCGAACTCGCGGTCGTAGCCGGGCACCTCTCGGATGATGGCCTCGACGCACCCGCTGGCCGTGTTCGGCAGGTGCTCTCGCAGGGTGGCAATGGTGTCTTGCCGCAGAGTCGACATGTTCACACTCTACGAACAAATCCTGAAAAGATCATGTGAGGTCGCGGTCAAGAATTATCAGCTGTGCGCCAAATACGCTGGTCGCATGCCGCACGCTGTCTCCTCATCAACCACGATGGCCCGCTCGTCGGACGAGCGGCGGGCCTCCGCCCGCCTGAAGCATCTCGCCTGGAACGCCGTGCGCACCCTGACGACGCCGCTGCTGCCCGACGACTACCTCGACCTCGTCGACCCGCTGCGCAGCCCCCGCTACCTGCGCGCCCGCGTCGTCGACGTGCACCCCGAGACGGCGGACGCCGCGACCGTCACGCTGCAGCCGGGCCTCGGTTGGGCAGGGCACGTGCCGGGGCAGTTCATCCGCGTCGGCGTCGACGTCGACGGGGTGCGCCTGTGGCGCGCGTACTCGGTGACGTCGGGGCCGCGCGACGACGGGCGCATCACGATCACCGTCAAGTCGCTCTCCGGCGGGCTCGTCAGCTCCCACCTGCACGAGTCGTTGCGCTCCGGCCAGATCGTGCACCTCGAACAGGCGAGCGGCGAGTTCGTCTGGACGGGAGGTGTCGAGCCGACGCTGTACGTCACCGGCGGCTCCGGCATCACCCCCGTCATGGGCATGCTGCGCCACCGTCTCGCCGCCGAGGGCGAGCGTTCCGACGGCGAACGCACGCACGACATCGTCGTCGTGCACTCGGCCGGCCACCCCGAGGACGTCATCTTCGCCGACGAGCTGCGCGGGCTGCACGAGCGTGGCGCCATCACCCTCGTCGAGCGCCACACACGCCTCGAGGGCCGGCTCGAACCGGCCGAGCTCGACCATCTCGTACCCGACTGGCGCGATCGTGAGGTGTACGCGTGCGGCCCCGCCGGGATGCTGCGGATGCTGCGCGAGTTCGCCGAACTCAATGGCGTCGAGGACAAGCTGCACACCGAGAACTTCGTCGTCGAGCTCGCCGAACCGGGGGAGGGCGGCACCGCGACCATCGTCATGGGCACGACGACGCGGGAGGTCGCCGTCAGCGGCGAGACGTCGATCCTCGACGCGGCCGAGGCCGCCGACATCCTCGTGCCGAGCGGGTGCCGCATGGGCATCTGTTACGGCTGCGTGCTGCCGCTGCGTTCCGGCGCGGTGCGCGACATGCGCACCGGCGAGGTGGCGAGCGGCACTGACGGCGACGGCGTCATGGTGCAGACCTGCATCTCCTCCGCCGCCGGGGACTGCACGATCGGACGCTGAACTCGACGCCTGTGCAGGGCGCCGGCCGGGCGCGAGATCGGCTCGGGGCGCCTCACGACGAACCACGACCACGACGAACCACGACCACGACGAACCACGACCATGACGAACCGCACGACGAGAACGACGAAGAAGGATGGTTGTCGCATGACCGCACTGCAGAAGAAGGACCACAACCCGATCGCTCACCTGAGCCGCGCCGACGTCGAGCGTCTCGGTGAGGAGCTCGACGCGGTGCGTGCACGGGTGGTCGAGAGCCGGGGCGAGAAGGACGCGGCGTACATCCGTCGTGTCATCCAGGTGCAGCGTGGCCTCGAGATGGGGTCGCGGGCACTGTTGTTGTTCTCGAAGAAGAAGCCGGCGTTCGTCATCGGGACGGCGGGGCTCGCCGTGGCGAAGATCCTAGAGAACATGGAGATCGGCCACAACGTCATGCACGGCCAGTGGGATTGGATGCGCGACCCGAAGATCCACTCGAGCACGTGGGAGTGGGACAACGCCTCGCCCGCCGACCTGTGGAAGCACAGCCACAACGAGCTGCACCACACGTACACGAACGTCATCGGGCGCGACAACGACCTCGGGTTCGGCATCATGCGCGTCGACGAGGATCAGAAGTGGGTGCCGTTCTACCTCGCACAGCCGATGTGGAACTTCATCAACGCGTGCTTCTTCGAGTACGGCATCGCCGCGTACGACCTGGAGATCGGCAAGTACCTCAAGGGGCGCAAGGACAAGGACGTATTCGCCCGCGACGGTCGCAAGGTGCTGCACAAGATCCGTGAGCAGGTGACGAAGGACTACATTGCGCACCCGCTGCTCTCGGCGCTGACGGGGTCGGGCAAGCAGACGATCAAGGCGAACTTCATCGCGAACCTCACGCGCAACCTCTGGACACACTCGGTCATCATGTGCGGGCACTTCCCGAGTGGTGTCGAGACGTTCACGAAGAAGTCGATCGTCGGGGAGACGCGCGGCGACTGGTACCTGCGCCAGATGCTCGGTTCGGCGAACATCAGCGGTTCGCGGGCCATGCACATCGCGACGGGCAACCTGAGCTACCAGATCGAGCACCACATGTTCCCCGACCTGCCGAGCAACCGGTACGCGGAGATCAGCGAGCAGGTGCAGGACATCGCTCGCCGCTACGGGTTGTCCTACGTGACGGGGCCGCTGCCGAAGCAGATCGCGTCGGCCTGGTGGGCGATCATCCGCCTGTCGCTGCCGAACGAGTACGCCGCGAAGCTCGAGCGGAAGCCCCAGAACGTCACGCAGCTCGTGCAGCGGCAGGTGCAGCCCCAAGCCGCCTGAGTCTCGCCATGGGCTGACGAGCACCTCCTTGCTCGCTTTGCTGCCGAGGAGGTGCTCGTCTTGGCCACTCTGAGGATGCCAGATGTCGATGAGGTCGTCCACGAGCGCCTGCGCCGTCAGGCTGCGGAGCCTGGACGTTCCGTCGAGGCCGAGGTGCGGGCGATTCTCGCGGCAGCGACCCACGTGCCGGAGAAGAATTTCTTGCAGACGCTGCGTGAGCGCACGCGACCGCCCACGTTCTCGCGAGTGGCACGTCGGTCGGGCGGGTCATGGGAACGGTGGATGCCCAGATCGCCGGTATCGCTCTGGCCGCCGGCTCTGCACTCGCCACGCGCAACGCGAACGATTTCGTCGGGGTCGGCGGGCCGCGCCTCATCGATCCCCTCGAAAGCTCGTCCTGAGGTCTCACTCCACCAGAGGGAGCGAGACATGAATCCAGGAGCGTCGGCTCAGAACAACCGGATGATCGCGGCCGTCGCGGCCACGACGATGACGACGACGATGAATGGCGCGCGCAGAACCAGGGCGATGATCGCTGCGACGGCCGCCGCTGCGCGCGCGTCGATGACGACCCGGCCGCCGTCGCCGACGAACGCCTGGACACACACGAGGCCGGTGAGCAACGCCACCGGTAGCAGCGCGACGATGTTGGACGTCCGCTTGCCCTCGAGGTAGCGCGGCGGCACGAGATAGCCGATGAACTTGAGCACGAACGACAACGCGCTCGCGAGCAGAACCGTCGTCCATGTGCTCATGTCGTCGATCCGATCCGGCCGGCGTCGGACGGGCCACCGCGCGTCGCGCCGTCACCGGGCGCATCGGCGCGAGACGTCTCGACGCCGGGAACGTCGGCGCTCGACTCGCAGTCGGCCGAGGGGGAATCGTGCCGTGTCGAGTACCACCAGCCGACGACGACGGCCGCGACGACCGTCGCGAGAACGGGCACGCCGGCCTGCGTGAGCGGCGACAACCCGAGCGCGATGCACGCGGCGAGCGCCGCCGTCACCTTGCCCTGCAGCGTGCCGAGGCGCGGCCACAGCAGCGCCATGAAGGCGCCGACGGCGGCGGCGTCGAGGCCGTACTTCTTCGGGTCGCCCATCGCGTTGCCGGCGACTGTGCCGACGAACGTCATCGTGTTCCACATGACGTAGACGCCCAGGCCCGTCCACCAGAATCCGGTGCGTGACAACTGTTCGGTGGGGCGCCCGACCGACATGGTGGCCGACTCGTCGATCGTCACCTGCGCGGCGAGGAGGCGTCGCAGCCCGCGCGGGCGCAGGAACTGGTTGATCTGCAGACCATAGATGCCGTTGCGCACGCCGAGCAGTGACGACGTCGCGACGGCCGACGCTCCCGACCCACCGCCACCGAGCACCCCGACGACGGCGAACTGCGAACCGCCGGAGAACAACAGCAGCGACAGCGCCATCGTCTGCCAGGTCGTGAGGCCCGCAGCGATGGCGAGCGCGCCGAAGCTGACGCCGTACACGCCCGTCGCGATCGCGAGGGAGACCGAGTCCTTCTTGACGGCCGCGGCATCCTCGTGGAGGGCGTCGGGATGGTCGTGGTCGGAGTGGTCGCCAGGGGTGTGCGCCGTCCGGTGATGACGGACGTCGACGGGCGCGTCACCTCCCGACGTCTCGCGCCGGGCGTCGCTCACGAGGTGCGGCGTTCGTACATGACGAGCGTGAACCCGTCGCGCGGTGCGCGCTGCGTCTCGACCCACACGGTCGGGTCGATCGTGGGGAAGTGGGCGTCGCCCTCAGGCGCGAGGGGGATCTCGCTGATGAGCAGACGGGTGACGCGGTCCATCGTCGCGGCGTAGATCTGCGCGCCGCCGACGACGAACGCGTCCTGGCCGGCGACCTGTTCGAGGGCTTCGTCGACAGAGTGAACGACGGTGACGGACGTGTCGTCACGCGCCGGCTGTGCGGGGGCGAACTCGGGATCGTGCGTCACGACGATCGAGCGGCGCCCGGGCAGGGTGCCCATCGTCGCGAACGTCGTGCGCCCCATGATCATGGGGTGAGCCATCGTCGTCGCCTTGAAGTGCGCGAAGTCGGCGGGGATGTTCCACGCCATGTCGCCGCCCGTGCCGATGACGCCGTTCTCGGCGACAGCGGCGATGCTCGTCAGCTGGGGCGCATCGCTCATACCGCCACCTGGGCCTTGATCGCGGGGTCGGCCTCGTAACCGTCGAGGCGGATGTCGTCGAGCTCGAACGCGTCGAGCGCCGTCACGTCGGGGTTGAGCACGAGCGTCGGCAGCTGCTTCGGCGTACGTGTCAGCTGGAGGCGCGCCTGGTCGAGGTGATTGACGTAGAGGTGCGCATCGCCGAGCGTGTGGACGAAATCGCCCACCGCGAGGCCCGTGACCTGCGCGACCATGTGGGTCAGGAGGGCATACGAGGCGATGTTGAACGGGACGCCGAGGAAGACGTCACCACTGCGCTGGTAGAGCTGGCACGACAGCTTTCCGTCGGCGACGTAGAACTGGAACATCGTGTGGCACGGCGGCAGCGCCATGTCGTCGACGTCGGCGACGTTCCACGCCGAGACGATGTGACGACGGCTGTCGGGGTTCGTGCGAATCGACTCGACGACGCGCGCGATCTGGTCGATCGTCTCGCCGTTCGGCGTCGGCCACGAGCGCCACTGGTGGCCGTAGATCGGCCCGAGGTCACCGTCGGGGTCGGCCCATTCGTCCCAGATCGAGATCTTGCGCTCGTGCAGCCATGCGACGTTCGTGTCGCCGCGCAGGAACCACAGCAGTTCGCCGAAGATCGAGCGCAGGTGCAGCTTCTTCGTCGTGAGAACGGGAAACCCCTGGGACAGGTCGAAGCGCATCTGATGACCGAAGACGCTGAGCGTCCCCGTGCCCGTGCGGTCGTCCTTGCGGGTGCCCTCGTCGAGAATGCGCCTCAGCAGTGCGTGATATTGCTCCACGCGCCTCACTGTAGGACGCGCCGGTGACAAGGCGCCTGCGGCGTCCGCTTCGTGGTGGCGAGTTGGTGGTGGCGACGTCGCGCGCGGCGGGCGTCCGCACACGTGGACGCTCGTGCACTAACCTGGGCGCATGACGACGACGACACCTTTCGGGCGCATGGTCACGGCCATGGTGACGCCCATGAAACCGGACGGCTCGATCGACTACGACGGAGTGAAGAAGCTCGCCGAGCACCTCGTCGCGAACGGGCACGACGGCCTCGTCGTCAACGGCACGACGGGGGAGTCGGCGACGACGACCGACGAGGAGAACATCGAGACGGTGCGCGCCGTCGCCGACGCCGTCAAGGGCCGCACAGCGATCACCGCCGGGGTCGGTACGAACGACACCGCGCACTCGGTACGCGCCGCCAAGGCACTCGCGGACGCTGGGGCGGACGCCGTCCTCGTCGTCACGCCGTACTACAACAAGCCGACGCAGGCGGGCATCGTCGAGCACTTCAAGGCCGTCGTCGGCGCCACCGACCTGCCGGCCATGGCCTACGACATCCCCGGGCGCTCGGGGACGGCGCTCGCGAGCGACACGATCCGTCAGCTCGCGACGATCGACCAGGTGCGCGCGGTCAAGGATGCCAAGGGCGACTTCTTCGAGGCGACGAAGCTCATGGACGAGACCGACCTGCTGTGGTACTCGGGCGACGACGTCGTCAACCTCGCGTGGCTCGCGCTCGGCGCCGTCGGCGTCGTCTCCGTCGTCGGCCACGTGGCGGGCAACGAGTTCCGCGCGATGATCGACGCCGTCGACGCGGGCGACCTCGCGACGGCGCGCGCCATCCACACCAAGCTCATCCCCGCGATCGACGCGCTGATGAACACCTCCCAGGGCGCCATCATGGTGAAGGCCGCCCTCAAGGAGCAGGGCGTCATCGACTCCGACGCCATCCGCCTGCCGCTGCTGCCCGCGGACGAGGCGATGTACGCCGTCCTGCGTGACGGCCTGACGAAGGCGGGGCTGCTGTGATGGAGAGTTCGCTCGAACTCGGCCCGCCGCCCGCGCTGGCGAAGAACGGTGCGCGCGTCATCGCGCTCGGCGGTCTCGGCGAGGTCGGCCGCAACATGACGGTCGTCGAGTACGGCGGACGCCTGCTCATCATCGACTGTGGTGTCCTCTTCCCCGAGGATCACCCGGGCGTCGATCTCATCCTGCCCGACTTCGACTACCTCAAGGATCGCCTCGACGACATCGAGGCCATCGTCCTGACGCACGGTCACGAGGACCACATCGGCGCGGTGCCGTACCTGCTGCGCATGAAGAACGACATCCCGCTCATCGGCTCGACGCTGACGCTCGCGCTCATCGAGGCGAAGCTCAAGGAGCACCGCATCCGCCCGTACACGATGGCGGTGAAGGAGGGCCAGCTCGAGAAGATCGGCCCGTTCGACTGCGAGTTCGTCGCCGTCAACCACTCGATCCCCGACGCGCTCGCCGTCTTCGTCCGCACGCCCGCAGGCAACCTGCTGTGCACCGGCGACTTCAAGATGGACCAGCTTCCGCTCGACGGCCGCATCACCGACCTGCGCGCGTTCGCGCGGCTCGGTGAGGAGGGCGTCGACCTGTTCCTCACCGACTCGACGAACGCCGAGGTGCCCGGCTTCACGACGCCGGAGAAGGACATCACGCCCGCGATCGAGCGCGTCTTCGAGAAGGCGGAGCGACGCATCATCGTCGCCTGCTTCTCCTCGCACGTGCACCGCGTGCAGCAGGTGCTCGACGCCGCCGAGGCCCACGGGCGCAAGGTCGCGATGGTCGGGCGCTCGATGGTGCGCAACATGACGATCGCCGCCGACCTCGGCTACCTGAAGGTGCCCGACAACGTGCTCGTCGACATCAAGAAGCTCGAGCAGATGCCCGAGGACAAGCAGGTGCTCATCTGCACCGGCTCGCAGGGTGAGCCGATGGCGGCGCTCGCGCGCATGGCGAACCGCGACCACCGTATCGACGTGGGGGAGGGCGACACCATCCTCATGGCGAGCTCGCTCATCCCGGGCAACGAGAACGCCGTCTACGGCCTCATCAACGGCCTCATGCGTCTCGGCGCCAATGTCGTGCACAAGGGCAACGCGATGGTGCACGTCTCGGGCCACGCCTCCGCCGGCGAGCTGCTGTACTGCTACAACGTCGTCAAGCCGAAGAACGTCATGCCGATCCACGGCGAGTGGCGTCACCTCGTCGCCAACGGCAAGCTCGCCGCCGCGACGGGTGTGCCGAGCGACCAGGTGCTGCTCGCGGAGAACGGCGTCGTCGTCGACCTCGTCAACGGCAAGGCTGCCATCACGGGCGCGGTGCCGGTCGGGTACGTCTACGTCGACGGTTCGCTCGTCGGTACGACCGACGAGGACATGCTCAAGGACCGTCGCATCCTGCGTGACGAGGGCTTCGTCACCGTCATCGTCGTGCGCGACGCGAAGACGGGCGCGATCCTCGCCGGCCCCGACATCCGCACGCGCGGCTTCGCCGAGGGCGACGAGGTGTTCGACCGCGTCCGGCCGAAGATCGAGCAGGCGCTGCTCGAGGCGCGCAACAAGGGTGTCAAGGACAGTCGCCAACTGCAGCAGGTCATCCGCCGCGCAGTCGGCGGTTTCGTCGGCGGCAAGCTGCGCCGCCGACCGATGATCATCCCGGTGGTCATCGACGCCTGACGCCTCGGGGGTATGTCAGGGGGTTGTGTGAGGCGGCTGAGATCGCCTCTGGCTGCCATCTCGGATGAATGAAGGGTGCGACGCGTGTGACGCGTCCCACCCTTCGTCCGTTGGGGTGCAACGGGATTCGAAATGGACGTCGAGGTTTGTTATTGAGCGTGGTCAAAAAACTCGCATCAGCGCGCGAGCGGGCCCTTCGACAGGAGCCACCGCGTCGGCATCCCGTATCTGACGAAATGCGGCGGTGAGCCCCTCGCTGGGGCCCACCGCCGCTCGTTCTCCTCACCAGGGGCGGGGCTCTGAGAGGTCGCGTCGGTCGGTGACGGGGCTCCATCCGAGGCCCGGGGTGTGGGTGTAGTCGAAGGCGGGCCCATGGGTGACGAGAGCACGCACGGCGTCGACGAGGCGTCGTGCGTGCTCTGTCGTCGTGGCGAGACCGATCGAGGCGCGCACTGCCGTCGCGCCCTCGCCGAGGCGCGCGTCGCAGAGCAGGTGAGCGCAGAATCGCCCGTCGCGCACAGCGATGCCGTGCTCGTCTGCGAGCACCTGAGCGACGAGCGTCGGGTCGTACCCGGCGACGGTGAACGTCGTGACGCCGACGTTGTCGCTCGCATTCCGCCTTGGCGCGCCATCGTCGAGGTGAGCGTCCGCGGCATTCTGCTCGTCGAAGAGTTCGACGATCCTCACGCCGTCGATCGAGGCGAGACCGTCGCGGACGATGGCGTGGATCTTCTCCTCGCGCGCCTCGGCTTCGCCGCGCTGCGCGGACAGCGTCGAGGCTGCGGCCGCGAGCGCGATGGCCCCGACCGCGTTCGGGGTGCCGCCCTCGTGGCGTGCGGGCGCGGGCGCCCAAGCGACGTCGCCGGCGCCTGATGCATCTTCGCTGACGCGGTGGCTCGCGCCGCCGGCGCGGAAGTACGGAGGGGCGGTGTCGAGCCAGTCGCGGCGCCCGACGAGGGCTCCTGAACCGTACGGCGCGTAGGCCTTGTGGCCGGACAGAGCGACGTAGTCGATGCCCCAGGCGTCGATGTCGACGCGGCGGTGCGGGGCGAGCTGCGCGGCGTCGAGAGCCGTCCGCGCCTCATGCCGGCGGGCGACGGCGGCGAGGCGCTCGATGGGCCACACCTCGCCCGTCACGTTGCAGGCGCCGGTGATGAGGACCAACACGGGAGCATCGTTGTGGGCGCGGAATTCCGCCAGAGCGACGTCGAGGTAACCCTCAGCCTCGGCGTGAGAGTGAGGGATCGGCAGCCGCGTCGTCCGCTCGTCCGCCCACGGCAGCAGCGCCGCGTGGTGCATCGAGCGGAACACGAAGACCTGCGTCTGTTGCGGCAGACAGTGGGCCAACAGGTTGAGCGCGTCCGAGGTGTTGCGCGTGAAGACGGTGACGTCGTCCTCGCGCGCGCCCACGAACGCGGCGACCTCCTGCCGAGCCTCCTCGTACCACCGGGTCGTCAGCTGCGACGCCCGTCCCGCACCGCGATGCACCGAACCGTACGTGCGCAGGGTCGTGTCGACGGCCCGTGCGACGGCCTGCAGCGCGGGAGCCGTCGCGCCATGGTCGAAGTTCGCGTGCTCGACGACGCGCCCGTCGAGCGTCGCGACGCCGAGATCGGCGCCGATCGTGGCCAGGGAGGCATTGGCCTGCTGCGGCGCGTCCGCGCGATGATGGGTAGTTGCGGGCGTCTCGCGACGGGACCCGCCGGGGTGCGCGGGCTGGGTGTGGTGACGCTCGGGGTCCGCGACGGGAGCCCCGGGGGTTACGGCGTGAGCGGGGCGGCTCGTGTGGCTCGTGTGGCTCGCAGCGTGGCGGCGCGCGTCGGAGTCAAGGATCGAGAGAATGGCAGAACGGGGCATCGAGGCTCCTCGAGTCAGGGGCCTCGCCGTCGCCAGATGGCTCGGCCCGCGCTTGCCGACACCGGTGCTGGTGGCGGCCAGGTCGTCACCCGGAGCACCCCACCGCGGTGGAGGGTTGCCGTCCAGCAAGCCGGGGCTGTGCGCTGAAACTCATGACCTACGTGAACGCTCGCACCCGGCCCTCCGCCGCGTCCACCGACGTGCGGCCAGAGGTTCGCATCGTGAGATCAACTGTGGCATCGCGGATGGCGAGCGCCGCGCGCAAGAGTCGGCGTCTCGCGGTAGGTGTGCCCGTGGTCCCCGGGCAGCTGGCGGCGCCTCCGACAAGGGTCAGGGCGCTGTCGGATGCGAGCGCGTCAACGCGCCAGCGCATCGGGACGCGGATTCGAAGGTGTCGAGCCGACCCGCCGTCACCATTGGACCCGTGTCACGGCGTGGGTCCGCGAAAACGGCCGGAACCCCCACTAGCCTTGCGGGGTGGCGACCCGAAACAGACCAGCGAACGACAGCGTCCTCGTCGCGAAGAAGGCCTCTTCGCAGCCGCGCGCCAAGAGCTCGCGCCCGGCCGGCGCATCTGCGGCCTCGACGACGCGCGCCCGCACGACCCCGCCGAAGTCGAGCGCACCACGTTCGGGCGGCACGACGAAGAATGCACCCGCGCGCAAGACCGGCTCGTCGAGCTCGTCGCGAGGGGCTGCTGAAGCGCGTCCCTCCGCGTCCGGTCGCGCTGCTCGTGGCGCGTGGATGGGTGTTTCGCACGTCGCCGGCGGCACCGTCCGCCGCGTCGGCGCCGCCGCTTCTGACCTCGAACCCGAACACCGTCGCGACGGGCTCGGTTTCGCCCTCCTCGCCCTCGGCATCGTCGTCGCTGCGCGGGAGTGGTGGGGGCTGCCCGGCATGTTCGGGGACGTCGTCCACGCCGTCGCGGCCGGCACGTTCGGCGTCATCGCCTACGTCCTGCCCGTCGTCCTCACCGGCATGGCCATCCACATGTTCCGCCACCCGCGGGGGCACCAGCCGACCAACCGCATGACGATCGGGCTGACGATCCTCGCGCTCGGCTCGACGGGGATCGCCCACCTCGTCGGCGGGCGTCCGTCGACAGGGGATTCGACCGCGGTGCGCGGCGCAGGCGGCATCCTCGGCGTCATCACGGGAGGGCCGCTGTCTGCCGCGCTCACGGTGTGGGGCGCGGGCATCATCCTCGCGCTCGTGTCGTTCTTCGGTTTCCTCGTGCTGACGCGCACGCCCGTCAATCGCATCCCGCAGCGCATCCGCGAGGTCGAGGCGCAGATCTTCGGCCACCCCCTCGATGAACGCGACGACGAGGGCGAGCTGCTTCAGCGTGACGCCGTCGCCGACGACCTGCACGGCGCCGACATCGGCAACCGCGCGCGGGGCGGCTCGCGTCGCGGCGCGGGTGACGACGCCCGGCGCGGCGATGAGCCCTACGAGCAGGCCGCCGAGGTCGTCGGCAAGGGACCGCGCGGCAAGGGCCGTGGCACATCACGCAACCCGCTCAACCGCCGTCGCGGTGAGCAGCAGATCTACGACATCGACACGATCGACGGCGCCCCGGCGGGCGTCGATCAGACGCGAGAGATGCCCGACGGCGGCTCTGACGACGAGCGCGCCGGCGACGCGAGCGCCGCTGCGCTCGCGCGAGCCCGGGCATCGCGCTCCGGAGCGTCGCCGGCAGGGGAGGCGGCAGGTGGGGCAGCGCGCCGCTCCGCACCCATGGATTCCGTCGACGATGCCGTCGTCGACCAGGCCTCCGCACGTGCGGCGCAGGCGTCGCGCCCGGCGTCGGCACAGCGGCCGGGGGAGTCGCCGAAGGCCGCGGCGGCCCGTCAGGATGCCGGTGCCACGCGCGTCGAGCAGGCTGCGCCGGCCGCAGCCGTCCCTCAACGTCAGGTGGAGGCTCAGCCCACCGAACAGCTTCCACCTCGTGTCGAGCAGCTCGCAATGGGCGGCGACGTCACGTACACGCTGCCCGATTCGAACGTCCTCGAACAGGGGACCCCGCCCAAGGAGCGTTCCGCCGCGAACGACCGCGTCGTCGACGCGCTGACCGAGGTACTCGAGCAGTTCGGTATCGACGCCGTCGTCAGCGGGTTCACGCGCGGCCCGACGGTGACGCGCTACGAGGTCGAACTCGGCCCCGGCGTCAAGGTCGACCGTGTGACGGGGTTGAGCAAGAACATCTCGTACGCCGTCGCGAGCGCCGACGTGCGCATCCTGTCGCCGATCCCCGGCAAGAAGGCCATCGGTATCGAGATCCCGAACGCCGACAAGGAACTCGTCAGCCTCGGCGACGTGCTGCGCAGCCAGGCGGCGCGCAACAACACGCACCCGATGGTCATGGGTGTCGGCAAGGACGTCGAGGGCGGCTACGTCGTCGCGAACCTCGCGAAGATGCCGCACATGCTCGTCGCGGGTGCGACGGGCGCCGGTAAGTCGAGCTTCGTCAACTCGATGATCACGTCGTTGCTCATGCGGGCCACGCCCGAAGAGGTGCGCATGGTGCTCGTCGACCCCAAGCGCGTCGAACTGACGGCGTATGAGGGCATCCCGCACCTCATCACGCCGATCATCACGAACCCGAAGAAGGCCGCCGAGGCACTCGAGTGGGTCGTGCGCGAGATGGACGCACGCTATGACGACCTGGCCGCGTTCGGCTACAAGCACATCGATGAGTTCAACAAGGCGGTGCGCGCGGGCAAGGTGCAGCTGCCGCCCGACAGCAAGCGCAAGCTCGCGCCGTACCCCTACCTGCTCGTCGTCGTCGACGAGCTCGCCGACCTCATGCTCGTCGCGCCGCGCGACGTCGAGGCGTCGATTCAGCGCATCACGCAGCTCGCGCGTGCCGCGGGCATTCACCTCATCCTCGCGACGCAGCGCCCGTCCGTCGACGTCGTCACCGGCATCATCAAGGCCAACGTGCCGTCGCGCCTGGCGTTCGCGACGTCGTCGCTCGCCGACAGCCGCGTCGTGCTCGACCAGCCCGGTGCCGAGAAGCTGCTCGGTCAGGGTGACGCGCTGTTCCTGCCGATGGGTGCGAGCAAGCCGATGCGCGTGCAGGGCGCATGGGTCAACGAATCCGAGATCCACGCCGTCGTCGCGCACGTCAAGAGCCAGCTCGCGCCGAACTACCGCGAGGACGTCGCGCAGGTCGCGCCGAAGAAGGAGATCGACGACGACATCGGCGACGACCTCGACGTGCTGCTGCAGGCCGCCGAACTCGTCGTCACGACACAGTTCGGATCGACCTCGATGCTGCAGCGCAAGCTGCGCGTCGGATTCGCGAAGGCCGGGCGCCTCATGGACCTGCTCGAATCGCGCGCCATCGTCGGCCCGTCCGAGGGGTCGAAGGCGCGCGACGTGCTCGTCAAGCCCGACGACTTGCCGCAGACGCTCGCGTTGCTCAAGGGCGAGGACGTGCCCGATGCGTCGGGTGGCGACGGTTTCGCGGATGCTGACGAGGACGACGCCCTCGGCGGTAGGGGTTCGGGCGGCTCCGGGGGTTCCACGGGTGCACCCGGCTCGATGGGTGCGGGCGGTTCGATGGGAGCGGGGCCGATCGACCTCGTCGCGCAGTCGCAGGCCGACCTCGCCGAGCCGGGCGAGCAGTACTACGACGGGCACGACTCGTCCGATGACGACGGTTCTGAGGACGCCTGGAACCTCACGAGCAACGCCCGCTGACCCGCTCGTCCGCCCGCCGCTGACCCGCCCGCCGGCGGCTCGGGCGCGTCCTCATCTGCGATTCCCGTCCCCATCGGCGAATCACATCCACATGTGCGATTCCCGTCCACATTCGCGATTCTTGGTCACTTCCATGAAGGTGGCCAAGAATCGCCGTTGTGGACAGGAATCGCGAAGGTGGACGCCGTTCGCAGAAGAGGACGGGAATCGCGAACGTGGACGTAAATCGCCGATGGGGACGGCTGCGAGGGGACAGGACGGGTGCGTCAGGAGTGAGCCGGGCGGGCAGCGGCGACCTCGGTGAGGATGTCCTGCATCGTCGCCTCGATGGCATCGAATCCCGAGACGGGGCCGGCGATGAGTTCCTGCGTCGGGCCGACGGCGAACAGCGTCGGCGTGCCGACCCGCATCATCTGTGAGATGGCGAGCGGCTCGTCGATCATGACACGGGCCGGGTCGGTGCCGCGCTCGACGATGACGTCCGCCTGCGGCTGCGTCGTGACGACGTAGTGGATCGGCAGGGCACCGAGCTGTTCCTGCCACGCCGGCGCTGCGTCCATGACGTGCAGACACGACCCACACGACGGTGAGACGTAGAGAAAGATCGCTGGGCCCATCGCGCCAATCTGTCGCAGTGACGTCGTCGCGCCCGTCGCGTCCTCGAACATCATGAACGGCGTCGGCGTCGGCACGTAGTCGAGCAGATCATCGTCGCTCGCCTCTGAGGGGTCCGAGACGTTGTGAACGCCCGCGGCTTGAGGCGCTTGGTTGACGGAGGCGGCCGGAGATTCAGGGGCATCACCGGCGCGAGTGCCATCAGGGGCGACGGGCGTCTCAGCGGTGAGGGCGTCAACCCCGTGAGACTCGACGGCGCTCGACGCGGCGGCGTCGGCGGCCGGGGCGCCACTCGCGTGAGGCTTCGGAGGGTTCGGGGCCGCGGCGCCGGTGGCCGGGGCAACTGCGGGGTCCAATGGCGCGGCGTCCGAAACCCCCACGGTTGAGGTGTCGGCGGGGTTCTCGTTCGGCGCGGCACCGAGCTGGTCGGCGATGTCACCCATGAGAGCGATGACGTCCTTCGTGCCGCCCACCGGCCCGCCGGCGAGCTTGCCGTCGGCGCCGAGCAGCACGGCCGAGGGAGTGCCGACGCCGAACAGCCGCGCGATGGCGTACGTCTCGTCGAAGAGCAGGTCGAAGTCGTCGGCGTCGTCGAGGCCCGGCACGACCTCGCGCGGCGCCATCGGCAGCACGAGGCTCGTGCGCAGCGCCGGCATGGTGCGCTGCCAGGTGCGCGCGTGCTCGATGACGTCGATGCACGAGCCGCACGTCGGTGACACCAAGAGCAGCAGAACGGCTTCACGCGCCGCGAGATCGCGCAGGGTCACGCTCTGCCCGCCCGGCGTCGTGACGGCGGCGAAGGGGACGGGGACGCGCAGGTAGTCGTCCTCGTCGCCGCCGCCCGCGGTGGCCACCGGGCCCGAGACCGCAGAAGCCACCGAGTCGTCGCCGCGGTGGCCAGCGATGAGCCACGTCAGCAGCACCGCGCCCAACACGCCCGCGAGCCAGGCCCACTCGCCGCCGTCGAAATCACGCAGGCGCGCCAGGACGCCGTCACCACGCGCCGCGTCGAACAGCGACAGCGCCGCGAGCGCGACGAGGACGACGTTGCGTACCGCAGTGAGTCGGTCGACGAAGCCGAGGCCGAGCTTGCCGAAGCACGAGCACGTGACGGGCTCGCCGAAGCCCAGCGCGCGCACGATGACGACGAGGTAGGCGACGAACAGCAGCACGGCCGCTACGTTGACCACGGCCGCGAGCCACCCCGACGTCACGATGAGCGCGATCGCGAGCACGATCTCGGCGACCGGCAGCAGCGTCGGCACCTTCCACCGCATGAGAAATCGCGGCAGGCGCAGGCTCGTGAAGGCCTGGGCGGCGGTCTCGAGATCCGCGAGCTTCGCGACGCCGGAGACGAGGAGCACGAACGCGAGGAGGACGGCCGGGACGATCAGAGGGGCGTCATACACGCGCCAATGATAGGTCGCTCGGCGTGGGCCGAACCTTGGGCGAGGGCGGCGCCACTAGACTTTCGAGCATGACTTCCGCCCCCACCCGCAGCGTCGCCGTCATCACCCTCGGATGCGCGCGCAACGAGGTCGACTCCGAAGAGCTCGCAGGGCGTCTGTCCGCGGAGGGTTGGACGCTCGTCGACGATGCCGCAGAGGCGGACGTCGCCGTCGTCAACACGTGCGGGTTCGTCGAGCAGGCGAAGAAGGACTCGATCGACGCGCTGCTCGAGGCGAACGAACTCAAGGAATCCGGGCGGACGCAGGCCGTTGTCGCCGTCGGCTGCCTCGCCGAGCGCTACGGCAAGCAGCTCGCCGATCAGCTGCCCGAGGCCGACGCGGTGCTCGGTTTCGATTCCTACACCGACATGTCGACGCACCTGACGTCGGTGCTCAACGGCCACAAGCCCGAGGCGCACATGCCAGGCGACCGCCGCAAGCTACTGCCGATCTCGCCCGCGAAGCGGCAGGAGGGCGCCGGCGGTCTCGCGCTGCCCGGCCACGGTGCGCCGGTCAGCGAGCCGTCGGACGTCGAGGTGGCCTCGCCCGTCGCGACGCCGCGCGTCATCCGTGCCCGCCTCGACGGCCGTCCGTGGGCGCCGCTCAAGATCGCGAGCGGCTGCGACCGACGTTGCGCTTTCTGCGCGATTCCCGCGTTCCGCGGCGCGTTCATCTCGCGTCGCCCCGCCGACGTCCTCGCGGAGGCGCGCTGGCTCGGTGAGCACGACGTCAAGGAGGTCTTCCTCGTCTCGGAGAACTCGACCTCCTACGGCAAGGACCTCGGTGACCTGCGCCTGCTCGACACGATGCTGCCCGAGCTCGTCGCCGTGGACGGCATCGAACGTGTGCGCGTGTCGTACCTGCAGCCCGCGGAGATCCGGCCCGACCTGCTCGATGTCATGGCGAACACGCCTGGTATCGCGCCGTACTTCGACATCTCGTTCCAGCACGCCTCCGGCCCGTTGCTGCGCACGATGCGGCGCTTCGGCGATCGCGAGTCCTTCCTCGGCCTGCTCGACGACGTGCGGCGCCGCGTGCCGAACGCGGGCATCCGTTCGAACGTCATCGTCGGGTTCCCGGGCGAGAGTGAGAAGGACCTCGACGAACTCGAACAGTTCCTCGTCGCGGCGCGCCTCGACGTCGTCGGTGTCTTCGGCTACTCCGACGAGGACGGCACCGAGGCCGAGACCTATGCCGACAAGCTGCCGCAGGACGAGATCGACGCGCGCCTCGAGCACTTCCGCACCCTGACCGAGGAGCTCAACCTGCAGCGCGCCGAGGAGCGCATTGGGGAGCGTCTCGAGGTGCTCATCGAGGCCACCGAGTCGGACGACGAGGACGACCCCGAGGCCGCCGTTCGCCATGTCGGCCGCGCCGGGCAGCAGGGCCCGGACGTCGACGGCATGACCTACGTCGAGGCCCCCGACGGGCGCGAACTGCGCGTCGGCGACATCGTCGAGGTCGAGGTCGTCGCCACCGAAGGAATCGACCTCGTCGGGGAGCTGCGCTGACGTGGCGCATCGTGCGACTCAGGGCCACACGCCCGAGGCGACCGAGGGTGGCGTGACGGACGACGCAGCCTGCGAGCCTGCGGCCCCCGTCGACGCGCCTGCGGGCCGCGAGACCGTCAGCGACTGGAACATTGCGAACGCCTTGACGATGGGTCGCATCGCGCTCGTGCCGTTCTTCGGCTGGTTCCTCGTCGCTCGCGGCGGGCACGACGACACGTTCCGCATCATCGCGTTCGTGCTGTTCGCCGTCGCGGCGATCACCGACCGCATCGACGGCGACATCGCCCGCAAGCGTGGACTCGTCACCGACTTCGGCAAGCTGATGGACCCGATCGCCGACAAGGCCCTCACCGGCATGGCGTTCGTCGGCCTGTCACTCATCAACGTCGTGCCGTGGTGGGCGACCGTGCTCATCCTCGCGCGCGAGATCGCCGTCACCGCACTGCGATTCGTCGTCATCCGCCGCAGCCACCGCGTCATGCCGGCCAGCCGCGGCGGCAAGATCAAGACGGCGCTGCAGGCACTCGCAGCCGGCCTGTTCGTGCTGCCGCTGCCGTGGGTCGGGCACGCGCTGGCGTGGGCGATTCTCGCGGGCGCGATCGTCGTCACCGTCGTCACCGGCGTCGACTACTTCGTCCAGGCGGCGCGGCTCAACCGCCGTCATGGGGGGCGCGGGACGGAAGGGTCGGCATGAGCGTGGGAGCGTCCGAGACGGCTCAGCGGCTCGTCGAGGATTTCACCCGTCGCGGGCTGAGGTTCGCCTGCGCAGAATCGCTGACGGCGGGGCTCGTCAGCGCGGGGATCGCCGACGTCCCCGGCGCCAGCCGTGTGCTGCGCGGCGCGGCCGTCACCTATGCGACGGAGGCGAAAGCCGCCGTCCTCGGGGTGGACGACGCTCTGCTCGCCGAACGCGGAGCCGTCGATGCCGAGGTCGCCACCCAGATGGCGCGCGGTGCGCTACGTCTCTTCGAAGCCGACGTGGCCGCCGCGACGACGGGCGTTGCCGGGCCGAGCGAACAGGACGGTCAACCTGTCGGACGCTGCTACGTGGCGATCGCGGTCGTGGACCGGGAATCCGAGCCCGACGGTGTGCGTTGTCACGTTCAAGAGTTCACCTTCAGCGGTGATCGTGCGGCGATCCGTCGGGCTGCGAGCGAAGCAGCATGGCGGATGAGCCTCGACCAGGCGTGAGGGCTCGCACGATCCGTATGGAACACGCCGCCGACGAAACCGTCGTCGGCGGCCCGTCCACGGCGGCCCTCGGAGGGTTGTCACCCGTCGCCGCTACAGTGAGAGCAACCAAAACTGGCACGCACGTGCCATCGTCACCAGGAGATACGCATGATCTTGCTTCGCGAAGAGCTCGGTGACGTGCTGCGCTCCCAGCGTCAGGCGCAGGGGCGCACCCTGCGCGAGGTCTCGAAGGCGGCGCGCGTCTCGCTCGGTTACCTGAGCGAGATCGAGCGCGGCGAGAAGGAAGCCTCGTCCGAGCTGCTCGCCGCCGTCTGCGAGGCGCTCGAGCTGCCGATGTCGCAGACGCTGCACCTCGTCGCCCAGAACGTCGCGCGCGCCGAGGCTGCGCACGCACCCGTCGTCCTGCACCCCAACCGTGCGGCGGTCGCCAAGGCTGCGTGACGGCCCTCGGCTGAGCGGCGCCGTCGCGGGGAGCCCGCCGCGGTGATGCTCAGCGTCGCTTGCGGATGCCGTGCGGCCCGGCGACGAACCCCGCGTCCATCAGCGCCCTCACGATCGGCTCGTCCGAGGTGAGGGCGCTGATCCCGTTCACCGTCTTGATGCTGAGCGAGTCGACCTGGCCGCCGCTGACGAGCCCCGCCAATCGTGCGCCCACCTCCGGCCAGACGGCGTCCTCGGCCGTCCAGGTGAGGGCCGTGCGGCCGCCGCGTTCCACGTAGGCGACGAGAGCGCCGTCGGCGATGACGACGAGCGCGCCCGCCTTGCGCCCGGGACGGTGACCGGCGTGCTCGTCACGGGCAGGAGGCCACGGCAGCGCCGCACCGAACGGGTTGGCGGGGTCGCAGGCCGCGAGCACGAGACACTCGACGGGCCGCGCACCCCACGGATCGGGCTCCGGCGCGCGCGTCGCGCGCAGCGCATCGACGGCGACCGACGCCCCGAACTGCGAGGCACCGAGACCTTCGACGAAGTAGCCGCGCCGAACGAGCCCGCGCTCCTCGGCGCCGGCGAGCACCTTGTAGACGGCGGCGAATCCACCGACGACGTCCTCGTCGACGACGGCGCCGCGCGTCACGATGCCGTGGCGGGCGAGCAGCCCCTCGGCCCGCGTGAACGTGCGTTCGGTGAGATCATCCTCGGCTGCGGGCAGAAGGCGCCATCGTCCGACGGCGGTCGGAGGGGTCCTGCCGGCGGCCGCTGCGCTGGGGCGGCCGGCACGCGACGACAACGACGGCCCCCGCAGGCGGGCATACCGCGAGCCGCGCGCCGTCGACACCCGCGGCTTGTGCGCACTCGCGCCGCCGGTGAGCAGAGCGCGCACGGGCGCGAACGTGTCGCCGCTGACGTGACCGTTCCACACCGCGTCCCACAGCGCGCTCGTGAGAGCCGAGTCGTCCGCCGTTGCCAGGCGAGTGCGCAGATCGGCGAACAGGTGGCTGCCACCGACCCCGAGGGCTCGCGCCACTGCGGCGCCGATGAGGGGCGAACGCCCGTTCTGCGTCCCGGTCTGAGTGGGCGCTGCCGTCCTGTCGTCGCGGGACTCAAGGGTCGCGCCGTGCGCACCTGAGTCAGCCGTCATCGGGGCGGCGGCACCCGCCACCTCGGCGAGTTGGTCGGCGGGTGGTTCGCTCACACCCGAGCCATTGACGTCGGCATCGTCGGTGTTACCGACAACGCCAGAGGCTGCCGCGTCGGATGTCTGCGCATCTGGCTCGGCGTCAGATCGGGCGGCACCAGATCTCGCAATCTCGGACGTTGCGGCAGCGGCCGTCGACCGCTCTTCTGCGGGCGCCTCACGGCCGGGGGCGTCGAGCTCACTCGGAAGGGCGTGCGCGGCCAGCGTCAGGGGAGCGGTGTCGGGGAAGTGGAAGCTGATCCAACCGTCGTCGGCGGAGATGCTGCCGTGCCCCTGCCACAGCAGTTCACCGGCGGCGAGCAGCTCGTCGAGGTCGGAGGGGCGGTAGTTCGTCACGCGGGCCGGCAGGATGAGGCTCTCGATCGCGGACGCGGGCAGCGGCACCCCGACGAGCGGTTCGAGGGCGGCGAGCACACCGTCGGGCCCACGCAACCCCCCACCCACCTGCTGCCAGCGCGGCAGGAAACGGGCGTACTGCTCCGCGGCGACCGGTTCGATCTCCGCGCGCAATGACGCCAGCGACATGCGTCGCAGCGTGCGCAAAACGCCCGGGTCGCAGAACTCCCCGTCACGATCGCCGCCGCCGAGCGAATCGGGTAGCAGAGATCCGTGAACGAGGCGCGAGTCGTGCGCGAGCCGCGTCAGCGCACTCGTGACGACGGCGACGCCGAGGCCGTAGTGTCGCGCCGCGCGGGCCGCGGTGAACGGGGCGTGGCTCGCCGCGTACCGCAGCAGCAGATCGTCGAGCGGCGCCGTCACGGGTTCGAGATACGCCTGTGCAACGCCGGGCGGCAGCGCGACACCGAGCGCATCCCGCAGACGCGACGCGTCCTCGATCGCGCCGAGGCGCACGTCACCGCCCCAACGCACCTCGATGGCGCGCCGGGCCGCGACGAGTTCGCGCCACCACGGCTCGACGTCGCGGGCCTCGGCACCGGGAGGTGGGTCGAGCTCCGACTCATGGTTCGCGGCGCCCGACCCCACGTCGTCAGCCGTCACGTCCGTCGAGGTCGCCTCCACAGCGTCGTCGCCGGTCTCCGCCAGCTCACCTGCCGCCGTCGGCGCCGGACCGGATGACTCCGCCTGCGATACCACCGGGTCGGCCGACGATGTCGAGGCAGGCACAGCCCTTGCGGCGATCTCCTCGAGCGTCAGCGGGCCAAGGGCGCGCAGGGCATCGGCGAGATCCTCGGCATGGCGCAGACGCCGGTCGGGCGCGAGCCGCTGGGTGCGCGACTCGAACAACCGCACGACGTCGGGGTCGAGCAGGTCGGCGACGGACAGTCCGCCGGCGGACCCGAGCAGGTCGGCGAGCAACTCCGGGTCGAGCGACAACGCGGCGGCGCGCCGCTCCGCGAGCGGGGAATCGCCCTCGTAGAGGAACTGCGCGACATAGCTGAACAGCATCGCCTTGGCGTACGGGCTCGGCGACGTCGTCTGCGTGTGCACGACACGCACCTCGCGCTTGGCGATGGAACGCATGAGATTCACGAGGCCGGGCACGTCGTAGACGTCCTGCAGCACCTCACGCACCGCCTCGAGGACGATCGGGAAGCTGGGGTAGGCGCTCGCGACCTCGAGCAGCTGCGCGGCCCGCTGACGTTGCTGCCACAGCGCCTGACGCTTGCCCGGGTTACCGCGCGGCAGCAGCAGCGCACGCGCGGCGCACTCGCGGAATCGCGCCGCGAACAGGGGCGTGCCGCCGACCTGATGGGTGACGATGTCGGCCACGTCGTCCGGGTCGAGCACGATCGCCTCGATGAGCGCGTTCGTCAGGGTGTCGTCATCGCCCTCGGTCTCGAGCAGGCGGAAGACCAGCCCGTCATCGGTGTGCATGGCCTGCACCTCGACGCCGAACCGCTCCGCCATCCGGGCGCTGACGGCGAGCGCCCACGGTGCGTGCACGGACGCGCCGAAGGGGGAGTGCACGACGATGCGCCAGTCGCCCATCTCGTCGCGGAAGCGTTCGATCACGACGGTGCGGTCGGTCGGCATGTGCCCGACGGCTTCCTGTTGCTCACGCAGGTAGGTGAGCAGGTTGCGGGCGGCGAGTTCGTCGAGCCCGAGTTCGCGGGCGCGCGTGAGGGCGTCCTCGTCGCTCGTCTCGGCCATCTGCCGGGTGAACGCACCGATCGCCTCACCGAGTTCGAGGGGTCGCGACAGTGCGTCACCCTTCCAGAACGGCAACCGGGCCACCTGCCCCGGCGCGGGGGTGACGAGCACCTGATCGCGCGTGATGTCCTCGATGCGCCACGTGCTCGTGCCGAGGGTGAACACGTCGCCGATGCGGCTCTCGTAGACCATCTCCTCGTCGAGTTCGCCGACGCGGCGCCCCGGCCCGTCGCCGCCCGCGAGGAAGACGCCGTACAGGCCGCGGTCGGGGATGGTGCCGCCGGAGGTGACGGCCAGTCGTTGCGCGCCGGGGCGCGAACGCAGCACGTCGTCGCTGCGATCCCAGACGATGCGGGCGCGCAGCTCACGGAAGGTGTCGCTCGGATACAGCCCCGACAGCATGTCGAGGACGGAGTCGAGGACGCTGCCCGTCAGACCAGCGAACGACGCCGCGCGACGCAGCACCCGTTCGAGGTCATCGCGGCGCCACTCGTCCATCGCAACCATCGCGACAACCTGTTGCGCGAGAACGTCGAGGGGGTTGGCCGGAACCGCGATCGACTCGATGAGGCCGCGCCGCATGCGGTCGACGACGACGGCGGCGCTCAGCAGATCGCCGCGGTACTTGGGGAAGAGCACACCGTGGCTCGTCGCCCCGACCTGGTGACCCGCACGGCCGATGCGCTGCAGCCCGCTCGCCACGCTCGGTGGCGATTCGACCTGCACGACGAGATCGATCGCGCCCATGTCGATGCCGAGTTCCAACGAACTCGTCGCGACGACGGCGGGCAGGCGCCCCGCCTTGAGCTGGCCCTCGATCTCCGCCCGCACGTCCTTGCTCACCGACCCGTGGTGAGCGCGCGCGATGACGGCCGGCGTGCCCGCCGACGTCCCGGCACCGCCGATGAGCGCCGCAGGTGGGGTCGAGGCGCGCGCGTCATACCCAGGCATGACCTGGTCGCGGGTCGCCCGGCCATCTCCGGCGCGAGCCTCGTCAGCCCGGGCAGCGACCGTCATGGCGTCGCCGACGGGGCCTGTGGCCCACGGGTCGACAGGGGAGCTCGACGATGCCTGCGCTGGGTTGTCCGCGTCTGCGTCGATCGCGTCGTCATCGTTCAGATCGGCCTCGTCGAGGTCGATGTCGTCTGCCCCGGCTGAGCTGCCGAGCGCTTCCGCCTGCGCCGCCGCGTCGAGGCGGTCGGCCCAGATCTCGTTGAGGCGCGCCGTCAGACGCTCGGCGAGTCGCCGCGAGTTGGCGAACACGAGCGTCGAGGTGTGCGCGGCGATGAGGTCGACGATGCGTTCCTCGACGTGGGGCCAGATCGACGCCGTCCGCTCCGGGGCGTGATCGTCGAACGAGGCGTCGTCGTCCCGCGGGCTGGAGGCGAGGTCGGCCATGTCCTCGACGGGGACGACGACGTCGAGCTCCCACGTCTTCGTGATCGGCGGCGCGACCGTCGTGACGGGGCGCCCGCCGGCGAGATAGCGCTCGACCTCGCTGATCGGGCGGACGGTGGCCGACAGGCCGATGCGCTGCGCGGGGGAGTCGAGCAACTCGTCGAGTCGTTCGAGCGTGACGGCGAGGTGCGCACCACGCTTGGTGCCCGCGACGGCGTGGATCTCGTCGATGATGACGTATTGCACGCCCTTCAGCCGCTCGCGCGCGTTGCTCGTCAGAAGCAGGAACAGCGACTCCGGGGTCGTGATGAGGACATCGGCACCCTTGCTCGCGAAGTCGCGCCGCTCCTTCGGAGTCGTGTCGCCGGAACGCACCGCCACCGAGACCTCGGGCTCGCTCAGGCCGAGGCGCGTCGCCGCGTGACGGATGCCGACGAGGGGGGAGCGCAGGTTGCGTTCGACGTCGACGGCGAGGGCCTTCATCGGCGAGACGTACAGGACCCGGCAGCGGTGGTCGGCGTCGGGCTGTGCGTCGTCGCCTGCGTGCATGACCTGGTCGAGCCCCCACAGGAAGGCGCTCAGGGTCTTGCCCGAACCGGTCGGGGCGACGACAAGCGTGTGCTGCCCCTCACTGATCGCTTCCCACGCGCCCTCCTGAGCGGGGGTGGGTGCGCCGAACGTGCCCGTGAACCACTCACGGGTGGCCGGCCAGAAGCGTTCGACGACAGGGCTGTTCATGCGCCCAAGCGTGCCACGCGGCGCCGACAACCCCGTCGTTTCGCGGTTTTAGCCCCGTCAGGTTGCCCCCGCGGTGGCCCGTGGGCGAAGGTGGCGGGGTGCGAGAGAGTGAGTTCAACCGCCTCATGGCCGACGAGTTCGGCGACGCCTACGGCTCGATGGTGGCGAGCAGCCACGTCTTTGGGGCGCTCGACGGGCGCACGGCGAACGAGGCGCTCGCGGCCGGCGTCCCCGCCCGACGGGTTTGGCTGGCTGTGTGCGACGCCTTCGACATCCCCGAGGAGCGCCGCCTGGGCCGCGACCGGCCCGTCATCGACCACCCGTTCGAGTGAGGTCGTCTCGGTTCCGATGAGCCGGGCGGGTCGTCCCGGCAGTGGGTAGGGGTGAGCGAAACGGATGGCGGGTGCCGCCGTCGCGGGTCTGAGGTGGCTCGTCGACCGCACGCGGACACGCCACGCGACGATGTTCGAACGCGTGTTCTATTTCGTGTAACGTGGTCCACAGATGCGACGCCGGGGAACCCTCCTCCACAGCGTGCTTAGCCCGTGATTCCGGTGTTGTCGGTGGTCGCATCTAGCGTCTGATTTGACACGAGGTCACCCAGCACGTCGGCCTCCTCGTCGATCGCCGGTAGGCGCGACCACCCACGATTTCGAAGGAGAACGGCCATGGCCAAGGCACCCACCACCCCCAACCCGTCAGCATCGGGCGACAAGATCAAGTCGCTCGACACCGTGATGGCTCAGATCGAGAAGGCCCACGGCAAGGGCTCGATCATGCGCCTCGGCGAGGACGTGCGTCCTCCGATCGAGGTCATCCCCACCAGCTCGATCGCGCTGGACGTCGCGCTCGGCATCGGTGGCCTGCCCCGTGGCCGCGTCGTCGAGATCTACGGCCCGGAATCGTCGGGTAAGACGACGGTCGCGCTCCACGCCGTCGCCAATGCGCAAAAGGCCGGCGGCATCGCGGCCTTCATCGACGCCGAGCACGCGCTCGACCCGGAGTACGCCCGCAAGCTCGGTGTCGACACCGACTCGCTGCTCGTCAGCCAGCCCGACACGGGTGAGCAGGCGCTCGAGATCGCGGACATGCTGATCCGTTCCGGTTCGCTCGACATCATCGTCATCGACTCGGTCGCTGCGCTCGTGCCCCGCGCCGAGATCGAGGGCGAGATGGGTGACAGCCACGTCGGTCTGCAGGCGCGCCTCATGTCGCAGGCGCTGCGCAAGATCACCGGTGCGCTCAACTCGACCGGCACGACGGCGATCTTCATCAACCAGCTGCGCGAGAAGATCGGTGTCATGTTCGGCTCCCCGGAGACGACGACCGGTGGTAAGGCCCTCAAGTTCTACGCGTCCGTTCGCATCGACGTGCGCCGCATCGAGACGCTCAAGGACGGTTCGGAGCCGGTCGGCAACCGCACTCGCGCCAAGATCGTCAAGAACAAGGTGGCGCCGCCGTTCAAGCAGGCGGAGTTCGACATCCTCTACGGCCAGGGCATCTCGCGCGAGGGTGGCCTCATCGACATGGGTGTCGAGCAGGGCTTCGTCCGCAAGTCGGGTGCCTGGTACACGTACGAGGGCGACCAGTTGGGGCAAGGCAAGGAGAACGCCCGCACCTTCCTCAAGGACAACCCGCAGCTCACCGATGAACTCGAGCTCAAGATCAAGAAGAAGCTCGGCATCATCCCGGACGACGACGCGGTGCTCGAGGGCCTCGACCCGGACGCGCCCATCGACGCCGAGGTCATGGTCGACTTCTGATCGACGCCAGACGCGGCGGTGACGCCCCTGCTCCGACCGGGGATCGACGTCGCCGCGTGTGGGAGACGGTGAGCGCGACACATGCCTTCACGACCTGACGACGTCAGGCAGTCTCTGGGGCTGCCCGACTTCGTCGACCCCGTCGACGTCGGCGAGGCGAGCCTCGCCGCGTCACAGACGTGGGGCGACGAGCGACCGGCCACGGCGCGCGGCTTGTCGACCGGCGACCCTGCCGCCGGAGTCGCTCGTCCCTTCGGCTCGGTGGGCCACGAAAGCCGCTTCGCCGGTGACGACAGTGGCGACAACGCCAGTGCCCGGCCCGGCCGCGCCGGGCGCCGGCGCCAGGGCGGTTCGGCGTCCGGATACGGCCAATCATCGTTCGGTACGTCGTCCTTCGGCGCCTCGTCCTCGGGCGTAGGCGCGCGCTCAGGCGCCAAGCGCAAGGCCAAGAAGCAGCTGACGTGGGCCGAGAAAGCCGAGCGGCGCGAGAAGCGGGCAGCGGCGCGACGGGAAGCCGAGGCGATCGAGCGGGAGAAGGACCCGATCGGGTACGCGCGCGAGATCGTCCTCACGCAGCTCACGGCGATGCCGCGCAGCCGCTCGCAGCTCGCCGACAAGCTGCGTGAGAAGGAGGTGAGCGAGGACGTCATCGACGTCGTCCTCGACCGCATGGAGGACGTCGGGCTCGTCGACGACGAGGCCTATGCCGCCATGCTCGTGCGTTCGAAGCTCGCCTCCCGGGGGCTCGCCCGTCGCGCCCTGCGTCAGGAGCTCAAGCGCAAGGGTATCGACGACGACGTCGCGACCGTCGCGCTCGAACAGGTCGACGACGATGTCGAACGCGAGCAAGCTCTCGTCCTGGCGCGCAAGAAGATGGTGACGATGAGCCGGCTTGACGAGCCGACGCAGACGCGCCGCCTCGCCGGGCTGCTCGCCCGCAAGGGATACTCGGGCGAGCTCGTGTGGTCCGTCATCCGTCAGGTGCAGGAAGAAGCGTCATGAGCGAGCACGAATCAGGCCCCGTAGCGCCCCGGAACCCGATCACTCCGACCGGCGTAGACTTGGACGGCCATGGCTAAGACGTATGAGGTGCGCACCCACGGGTGCCAGATGAATGTCCACGACTCCGAGCGCATCTCGGGGCTGCTCGAACAGGCCGGTTACACCGACTTCTCGGCGCTTCCGGAGACTGAGCGCTCCGAGAACCCCGATCTCGTCGTGTTCAACACGTGCGCCGTCCGCGAGAACGCGGCGAACAAGCTCTACGGCAACCTCGGGCACCTGCGTCCGACGAAGGACGCGACGCCGGGCATGCAGATCGCCGTCGGCGGCTGCCTCGCGCAGAAGGACCGCGCGACGATCGTCGAGCGTGCGCCGTGGGTCGACGTCGTCTTCGGTACCCACAACGTCGGCTCGCTGCCCGCCCTGCTCGATCGTGCCCGTCACAACGCCGAGGCACAGGTGGAGATCCTCGAGAGCCTCGAGGTCTTCCCCTCGACGCTCCCGACGCGTCGCGACTCCGCCTATTCCGGCTGGGTGTCGATCTCCGTCGGCTGCAACAACACGTGCACGTTCTGCATCGTGCCGGCGCTGCGCGGCAAGGAGAAGGATCGTCGCCCCGGTGAGATCCTCGCCGAGGTGAAGGCTCTCGTCGCGCAGGGCGTGGTCGAGATCACGCTGCTCGGGCAGAACGTCAACACCTACGGCGTCGAGTTCGGCGATCGTCAGGCGTTCAGCAAGCTGCTGCGCGCGTGCGGCGAGATCGAGGGCCTCGAGCGGGTGCGCTTCACGAGCCCGCACCCCGCGGCGTTCACCGACGACGTCATCGACGCGATGGCGGAGACGCCGAACGTCATGCCGAGCCTGCACATGCCGCTGCAGTCGGGCAGCGACAAGGTGCTCAAGGACATGCGCCGCAGCTACCGCAGCAAGAAGTTCCTCGGCATCATCGAGAAGGTCCGCGAGAGGATGCCGGACGCCGCGATCACGACCGACATCATCGTCGGTTTCCCCGGCGAAACGGAGGAGGACTTCCAGGGCACCCTCGACGTCGTCGAGGCCTCCCGCTTCAGCTCGGCGTTCACGTTCCAGTACTCGATCCGCCCTGGCACGCCGGCCGCGACGATGGGCGACCAGATCCCCAAGGAGGTCGTCCAGGAGCGTTTCGAGCGCCTCATCGAGCTGCAGGAACGCGTCTCCTGGGCGGGCAACCGCGAGCAGGAGGGGCGCACCGTCGAGGTGCTCGTCGCGCCGAGCGAGGGCCGCAAGGACGCCGAGACGCACCGCATGTCGGGCCGGGCGCGGGACAACCGTCTCGTCCACTTCGCCGTGCCGGAGGGCGCCGAGCGTCCGCGCCCCGGTGACATGGTGACGGTCGACGTCACGTACGGCGCGCCGCACCACCTCGTCGCCGACTCCGGTCTCGACGGCGGCACGTACAGCGTGCGCCGCACCCGCGGTGGTGATGCCTGGCAGGCGTTGCAGGACGCGGCGGCCGACGGTACGCCGACCGGCGCCGCGAAGCCCGCCGTCAGCCTCGGCATGCCGTCGATCGGGCAGCCGCAGACGCCCGTCGCGACGGCGCCCGCCTGCGCCGCGAACTGAACCTCGCGCGGCAGCGACGGTGGCGCTGACCATCGAGCCGCCGCGCGTGAGGCACCCACGTCGGCTCGTCCGGCGATATCGTCATGACAGGAGCAGGATTCCCACGAGTGCGCAGCTGACGCCGCAGGCGCCGCGCGGTTATCGGCGCGGCACCAACGGCTACACCCGGATCACGACCGCGCTGTTCGCGGCGGGGATGGCGACGTTCATCTCGATGTACTCGGCGCAGGCCGTCCTGCCGCAGCTCGCTCGCGAGTTCGACGTCTCCCCGGCGACGTCGGCGCTCGCCGTCAGCGCGACGACGGGCGTGCTGGCCTTCGCGATCGTGCCGGCGAGCATCCTGTCGGAGCGGTTCGGGCGCATCCGTGTCATGGCAGCGTCGGCTCTGGTCTCCGCGCTCATCGGCCTGCTCATCCCGCTCGCGCACGATCTCGGGGTCGTGCTCGCCGGTCGCGCGCTGCAGGGTCTGACGCTCGCGGGCGTGCCGGCCGTCGCGATGGCGTACCTCGCGGAGGAGGTCGACGGGCGCGATCTGGGCGCCGCGATGGGCCGTTATATCGCGGGCACGACGATCGGTGGGCTGTCGGGGCGCCTCGTCGCGGGGCTGGCCCTCGACGTCGTCAGTTGGCGGTGGGCGATGGAGGCGGCAGCCGTCATGGCCCTCGTCTTCACGGCCGTCTTCGTGCGCCTCGCGCCGCCGAGCCGGTTCTTCGCGGCCAAACCGATCGGTGTTCGAGCATCGATGCACAACGTCGCGACGCATCTGCGCAACGCACGCGTCATGGCGCTCGTGGCGATTGCGTTCCTGCTCATGGGCGGGTTCGTGTCGCTCTACAACATCCTCGGCTTCCGTCTGCTCGACGAGCCGTTCGCGCTGCCGCAGGCGCTCGTCAGCCTCGTGTTCGTCATGTACCTGTCGGGGACGGTGACGTCGGCGTGGGCGGGGCGGCTCGCCGACCGGTTCGGCCGCGGCCGGGTGCTGCTCGCGTCGATCGCGTTCATGCTCGTCGGTCTCGCCCTCGCGTGGGTCGACTGGTTGCCCGGCGTGCTCGTCGGCATGCTCGTGTTCACGGGCGCGTTCTTCGCCGCCCATTCGAGCGCTAGCGGTTGGGTGAGCGCCATGGCCGACGAGCACCGCGCGGAGGCCAGTTCCCTCTACCTGTTCGGTTACTACACGGGCTCGTCCGTCGTCGGGGCGCTCGTCGGGCTGCCGTTCTCCCGCTCCGGCTGGGCGGGCGCGAGCCTCTTCGTCGGCGCGCTCGTCGTTCTGGCGTCGCTCATCGCGGCTTGGCTGGTCGCCGTCACGCGACGGACGCAGGCCGCGGCCACGCCGGGCGCCTCAGGACCGGCGCATCCGCCACAATGGATGCCGTGAACGGCACTCCCGCGCCCCTTGAGGTCGTCGCGCTCGTCGGCCCGACGGCGACGGGCAAAAGCGACCTGTCGCTCGACCTCGCCGAGCGTCTCGGCGGCGAGATCGTCAACGCCGACGCCTCCCAGTTCTACCGCGGCATGGACGTCGGGACGGCCAAGCTCGCGCCGCACGAGCGTCGGGGCATCCCGCATCACCAGATCGACACGCTCGACATCCTTGACGAGGCGACGATCGCTCGCTTCCAGGAGGGGGCGCGCGCCGACATCGCCGCCATCCTCGCGCGCGGCCGGCGCCCCATCGTCGTCGGCGGTTCGGGCCTGTACGTGCGCGCCGCGCTCGACGTCCTCGACATCCCGCCGACGGATCCGCTGGTGCGCGCCCACTTCGAACAACGCGCGGTGGCCGAGGGTTCCGGCGTCCTGCATCGCGAGCTGGCCGGAAAGGATCCGCAGGCAGCACGCGACATCCTCGCAAGCAACGTGCGGCGGGTCGTGCGGGCCCTCGAGGTCATCGAGATCACCGGACGTCCGTTCAGTGCGAGCGCGCCGTCCAAGACCTTCCTGCGCCCCACGATCGTCCTCGGCCTGCAGGCACACCCGGACGTCCTCGTTGCCCGCATCGAACGCCGCGTCGACCTCATGTGGGCCGCCGGCATGCTCGACGAGGTGCGCGCCCTCGACGCCCGCGGCCTGCGTCAGGGCCGCACGGCGAGCCGCGCGATCGGTTACAGCCAGGCGCTGCGCCAGCTCGACGGCGACCTCGAAGAGGCCGCAGCGAAGGCCGAGACGGCCATCGCGACGCGCCAGTTCGCCCGCCGTCAGCGCGCCTGGTTCCGGCCCGATCCGCGGCCGGTGTGGCTGCCGTTCGACGCTCCCGATCTGCTCGATCGTGCGCTCGCGGAGATCGTCGCCTACGCGCCGGAGCGGCACGGCGCGGTGGCGAAACCTGACGCCGACGCGGTGTGACACGATGAGCGCGTGACGCGCATCCACTTCACCAAGGGCCACGGCACGCAGAACGACTTCGTCCTCGTTCCTGACGAATCCGGCGAGCTCGACCTGACGCACGAGCAGGTCGCCTACCTGTGCCACCGCCACGCCGGCATCGGCGCCGATGGCGTCATCCGTGTCGTACGCACGGCGAACGTGCCCGAGGTCGCCCACCTCGCGCCGCAGGCGACGTGGTTCATGGACTACCGCAACGCTGACGGCTCGCTGGCCGAGATGTGCGGAAACGGCACGCGCGTCTTCGCCGAGTACCTGCGTTCCCGCGGTCTCGTGAGCGGTGACGAGGGGGCGCCGTTCGTGATCGCCACGCGTGCCGGGCTCAAGGAGATGGTGGCCGTGCCGCACGGCTGGGCCGTCGACCTAGGCCAGTGGCGCCTCGCCCGCGCCGAGGAGGCCGAGCGGCGGGGGATGGACTCGGTCGTCCAGGTTCACGGGTCACCGGACCCGCTGCCCGCCCTGAGCCTCGACCTCGGCAACCCGCACACCGTCGTCGCGCTGCCGCCGTCGGTGCACCTGTCGGCCCTCGACCTGAGCGACGCTCCGCACATCGACCCGCACCCCGAGTACGGCTCGAACGTCGAGTTCGTCCGCGCCGTCGAGCACGCGCACATCGGCATGCGCGTCCACGAGCGCGGCTCGGGGGAGACCCGCTCGTGCGGCACCGGCGCGGCTGCCGCGGCGCTCGCGACGTGGTGGTGGGGCGGCCAGCCAGCCGATCAGGTCGACTGGCGCGTCGACGTGCTCGGGGGCACGCTCGGCGTGCACATCAAGGGCACCGAGGTCGCGCTGTCCGGCCCCGCTGTGCTCGTCGCCGACGGCGAGATCGACCTGTCGCAGCTGTGAGGCTGCCTCTGTGACCGCTCGCGTCAGGCGTCGCTGCTGCGGCTGACGTCGTCGGACGCCGGCAGCGGCAGCGGCCCGCCGTCGTCGAGGCGTTCGATCGCGAGGATGCGGAATCCCTTGACGCTCGTCAGCCGCTCGATCGCATACGACGAGCCGAGCTGCTCGGCGAGCCACTTCTGCAGCGAGTCCGAGCCGAGGTTGCGCTGCACGACGAGATAGGCGTGCCCGCCGACGACGAGGCGCGGCAGCCATGTCAGCAACAGCTCGTGCAGCACCTTCTTGCCGACCCGGATCGGCGGGTTCGACCAGATGAGGTCGAACCGGACGTCGTCCGGCACCTGCGACGGCTGCGCGACGGTGACGTTCGAACACCCCTGCGCCGCAACGTTGTCGGCACACAGGTCGAGCGCACGACGGTTGACGTCGACGCCCCAGACCTGCGCTGACGGGGAGCGCAGCGCGAGCGTCGTCGTGATCGGGCCCCACCCGCAACCGACGTCGAGGAACGTCCCGCCCGGCGGCGGCGTCGGAGCGTGGTTGAGCAGGACGGCGGTACCGGCGTCGAGGCGATCGGGGCAGAAGACGCCGGGTGCTGTCGTCATCGAGACCGCGCGGTCGGCGAGGCGGAGCGTGAGGGTGCGCCGCTCGTCGGCGGAGGCGGGCTCGGCGCTGAAGTAGTGGTCGTTCATCAGGGCCCAGCCTACGGCGTGTCCGTGGGGCATCCGGAAGCCGCAACCAGGCAGCCACCCGAGGCGATCAGCCCCGACGACCGGCCGCTGCCTCCACGCGCGACGGGACTAAATCGGTGGCCCCGGACGTTCTCTCCTGCGACGATGCTGGTGCGGCTCTCGCTTGCGAGACAATGAACCGCACCGCAACGAACGACTATCTTCGACGTGAGGATCCAGCCCTGAACGAGCGCAACCCCGCCGACTTCCTGTCCCGCCGAGCCCAGGCTCTCGCCGACAGTGACGACGCGACCCCCACCTACGACGAGCGCGGCTTCGTCGTCGACGCCTATGACGGCGACCAGTTCGAGCGCGAAGAACGCGCGGCGCTTCGACGTGTCCACGGTCTGTCGACCGAGCTGGAGGACGTCTCCGAGGTCGAGTATCGCCAGCTGCGCCTGGAGAAGGTCGTCCTCGCGGGCGTCTGGAGCGAGGGCGGCGCCGAGGACGCGGAGAACTCGCTGCGCGAGCTCGCCGCGCTCGCCGAGACGGCCGGTTCCGAGGTGCTCGCCGGCGTCGTGCAGCGCCGGCTGCGACCCGACCCCGGCACGTGGCTCGGCAAGGGCAAGGCCGAGGAACTGAAGGAGATCGTCATCGCCGAGGGCGCCGACACCGTCATCGCCGACGGCGAGCTGGCGCCCAGCCAGCGACGCGCGCTCGAGGACGTCGTCAAGGTCAAGGTCATCGACCGCACCGCGCTCATCCTCGACATCTTCGCCCAGCACGCGAAGAGCAAGGAGGGCAAGGCCCAGGTCGAGCTCGCCCAGATGCAGTACCTGCTGCCGCGTCTTCGCGGTTGGGGTGAGTCGATGTCGCGTCAGGCCGGCGGTCAGGCCGCGGGCGGTCAGGGCATGGGTTCGCGCGGTCCGGGTGAGACGAAGATCGAACTCGACCGTCGTCGCATCAACACGCGCATGGCGAAGCTGCGCCGCGAGATCGCCGAGATGAAGACGACGCGCGACACCAAGCGCAGCGGCCGACGTCACAACAACGTGCCGAGCGTCGCCATCGCGGGGTACACGAACGCCGGCAAGAGCTCGATCCTCAACCGCCTCACCAACGCGGGCGTGCTCGTGCAGAACCAGCTGTTCGCGACGCTCGATCCGACGGTGCGTCGCGCCGAGACGGCTGACGGGCGGGCCTACACCCTCGCCGACACCGTCGGGTTCGTGCGCGACCTGCCGCACCAGCTCGTCGAGGCGTTCCGTTCGACGCTCGAGGAGGTCGCGGACGCCGACCTGCTCCTGCACGTCGTCGACGGTTCGCACCCCGACCCCGCATCTCAGATCTCCGCGGTGCGCGAGGTGCTCGCCGACGTCGATGCGAGCGACGTCAAGGAGATCATCGTCATCAACAAGGCCGATGTCGCCGACCCCGACGTCATCGATCGGCTCATGCGCCACGAGAAGTACGCGATCGCGGTGTCGGCGCGCACCGGCGCGGGCCTGCCCGAGCTGCTCCAGCTCATCGCCGACGAGCTGCCGAAGCCAGAGCGCCGTGTCGACGTCCTGCTGCCGTACGAGCGCGGCGACCTGCTCAGCCGCCTCCACGCGGACGCGGAGGTCCTCTCGATCGAGCACCGCGGCGAGGGCACCTACGTCCACGCCAAGGTGATGCCGGAGCTCGAGGGTGAACTCCAGGCGTACCTGACGAACGCCTGAAGCCACGCTGTCGCGAGTCCAGCGACGGCCGACGACGAGCCACCACTGTCACGCTCCCGTGAGGGTGGTGGCTCGTCGGCGCCCACGCGGGTGAGGTGGCTCACCTGTCAGACGGCGCGCTGGTGTGTCCCACACTTCACCTAAAATGCGGGGGTGTCATCGACTTCCCGCCCTACCGCCACCGCGGAGCACCGCCGTCTCGCCCAGGCGCCGAAGGACAGCGACCCCTGGCGGCTGTGGGGGCCGTACATGGCGTCGCGGCAGTGGGGGACGGTGCGCGAGGACTACTCGGCCGACGGCAACGCGTGGGCGTATCTGCCGTTCGACCAGGCGCACCAGCGCGCCTACCGCTGGGGCGAGGACGGCCTCGCAGGCTTGTGCGACCGGTTCGGTTTCTTCAACGTCTCCCTCGCCATGTGGAACGGCAAGGACGACCGCCTCAAGGAACGCCTGTTCGGGTTGACGAACAACGAGGGCAATCACGGCGAGGACGTCAAGGAGGTCTGGTGGCCGACGGACGCGACGCCGACGCACTCGTGGGCGAGCTGGCTCTACCGCTACCCACAGGCCAAATTCCCCTACAACCATCTGCGGGCCGAGGCGGCGCAGCGTTCGCGAACCGACGACGAGTACGAGCTGATCGACACGGGTGTCTTCACCGAGAACCGCTTCTTCGACGTCGAGGTCAAGCACGCGAAGGCGAACCCCACCGACCTGTGCCTCGAGTACACCGTCACCAACCACGGGCCCGATGCTGCACCGCTCGACCTCGTCCCGCAGGCCTGGTACCGCAACACCTGGTCGTGGGGGCGCGACGACCGGGAGCCGTCGATCTCACTCGTCGACGCGAACACCGTGCGCGCCGAGCACGGCTGGCTCGGCGACTACGAGCTGCATGCCAACGGCAGCCCGCGCATCATCTTCTGCGACAACGAGACGAACGAAGGTGCCGTCTTCGGCCACGAGTTCAACCGTCGCGAGCTGACCAAGGACGGCTTCGACGCCCGCATCGTGCACGGTGACAGCGAGGCGATCCGCCTCGACTACGGCACGAAGGTCGGGTTCTGGTACCACTTCGACGACATCGGCCCGGGCGAGAGCGTCACCGTCAGGCTGCGGATGCGCGGGGTGGGCCGTTCCACCGCGCACCATCCGAAGGGCACCGCCCACCAGGAGCCGCCGCCCGGCGATCCCGCATTCGGTGAGGGTTTCGACATCGTCATGCGCACGCGCCGCGACGAGGCCGACGAGTTCTACGACGCCGTCATCCCCACCTCCGCCTCGCCCGACGACCGGCACATCGCGCGTCGTGCCTTCGCGGGTCTGCTGTGGGGCAAGCAGCTCTACCGCTACTACGTCGACGAGTGGCTCGCCGGCGACCCGGCCGGCGAGGCGCCGCCGCTGTCGCGCGTCACCGGCCTCGACGGCCGCCCGGGGCGCAACGTCGGATGGCGGCACCTGGCGCTCGCGGACGTCATCTCGATGCCGGACGAGTGGGAGTACCCGTGGTTCGCCGCGTGGGATCTGGCGTTCCACACGGTGCCGCTCGCGCACATCGACCCCGAGTTCGCCAAGCATCAACTCGTCCTCATGTGCCGCGAGTGGGCGCAGCACCCGAACGGCCAACTGCCCGCGTACGAGTGGGCGTTCGAGGACGTCAACCCGCCCGTCCACGCCTGGGCGTGCTGGCAGGTGTACGCCATCGACGGCGGCCAGGATCAGTCCTTCCTCATCCAGGTGTTCAACAAGCTGCTGCTCAACTTCTCGTGGTGGGTCAACCGCAAGGACGCCGACGGGACGTACCTGTTCGAGGGCGGCTTCCTCGGCATGGACAACATCACACTCTTCGACCGCTCCACCGACGTGCCGCCCGGCTACAAGCTCGAACAGTCGGACGCGACGAGCTGGATGGCGTTCTTCTCCCAGTCGATGCTGCGGATGGCGCTCGAGCTCGCGCGGCGCGAGCGCGGCTACGACAACGCCGCGACGACGTTCCTGCAGTACTTCATCAACCTCGCCCGGGCGATGGACCGCACGAGCCCCGACGTCGTCTCCAGCCTGTGGAACGAGGAGGACGGCTTCTTCTACGACGCCCTGTCCGACCCGGCAGGCCACATCACGCAGCTTCGCGTGCGTTCGATGGTGGGGTTGTTGCCGCTCATGGCCGTGCTCATCGCGCCGAGCTGGGTGCAGCACGAGCTGCCCGACTTCGTCCGTGAGGTCGAGTGGATGATGGAGCGCGAGCCCGCGATGATGAAGGCGATCGCGCAGGCCGAGCACGACTCGGGCGGTGAGAAGCTGACGCTGTCGCTCATCTCCAAGCGCCGACGGGATCTGCTGCTCAAGCGATTGTTCGACGAGGAGGAGTTCCTCTCCGAATACGGCATCCGTTCGCTGTCGGCCGCCTACCGCGAGGAGTACACCGCCCAGATCGGCGGGCGGGAGATGTCGATCCACTACACGCCGGGCGAGTCCGACATCGACCTGTTCGGCGGTAACTCGAACTGGCGTGGGCCTGTGTGGTTTCCCGTCAACTTCCTCGTCGTCGACGCGCTGCGCCTCTACGCGGCCTCGACGCCTGGCGACACCGAGTACGAATACCCGACGAACTCGGGCCGGTTCATGAAGCTGTCCGACATCGTCCTCGACCTCGAGGATCGCCTGACGAACCTGTTCCGTCTCGGGCCGAACGGACGCCCGGGCGATCAGCGCGAGTACCCCGAGGGCCCGCTGTGGCACGAGCACGTGACGTTCAGCGAGTACTTCCACGGTGACACCGGCGTCGGCCTCGGCGCCGCACACCAGACGGGCTGGACCGCGCTCGTCGCACACTACATCTGCTCCGACCATGCGCCGGCGCTGCCCGGTTTACTGCCGGGGGAGTGACGTCGTCGTCCCCAGTCGTGACGGCTGTGGGCGCCGTCAGGGTGGCGGCGCAGGCTGATCCACAGCCCCGGCGCGCTCGAGTCGGTGCCGCGGTACGCGCTGGCCTAGGGTTGGGGCATGCCCGAACTGCCCTCCCTCGATGAGCTCATGTCTGCCGCCGTCAGTGGGGTGGGTGGGGTGCCGCGCCCCGGCCAGGCGAAGATGGCGCAGGCCGTCGAGCACGCCATCGAGACGGGCGAGCACCTGCTCGTCCAGGCGGGCACCGGCACCGGAAAGTCGCTCGCCTACCTCGTTCCCGCGATCCGGCACGCGTTCGACGTCAACAAGCCGGCCGTCGTCGCGACAGCGACGCTCGCGCTGCAGGCGCAGATCGTCGACCGCGACATGCCACGCCTCGCCGATGCCCTCGAGCCGCTGCTCGGGCGGCGTCCGACGTACGCGCTCGTCAAGGGCAGGCGCAACTACCTGTGCCAGCACAAGCTGACGGGCGGCTACCCCGACGACGACGCCGACACGCTGCTCGGTGTCGGCCAGGTCGACGCCGACGCGGGTCGCACGGGCCGCGAGGTCGTCCGGCTGCGCGAGTGGGCGAACGAGACCGACTCGGGGGATCGTGACGAGCTCGTGCCCGGCGTCTCGGAGAAGGCATGGCGGCAGGTGTCGGTCTCCAGCCACGAATGCCTCGGCAGCAAGTGCCCCGTCGTCGAGGAGTGCTTCGTCGAGCTGGCGCGTGCCGACGCGAAAGAGGTCGACGTCGTCGTCACGAACCATTCGTTCATGGCGATCGATGCGTTCGAGGGCCGCCAGATGCTGCCCGAGCACGACGTCGTCGTCGTCGACGAGGCGCACGAACTCGTCGATCGGGTGACGGCGACGATCACCGACGAGCTGACGACGGGCACGATCAGCGCCGCCGCGAAACGGTGCGGGCGCCTCGCCGACACCGACGACCTCAAGCGCTCGGCCGACCTGCTCAAGGACGCCCTCGAACAACACCAGGAAGGGCGGCTGCTCGGGCTGTCCGACCCGCTCGAGATGGCGATCCGCGCCATCCTCGACGCGGCACGCTCGATCGCGAGCGAGCTCAAGCCCAAGAACCCGCAGGACAACGACGGCGTGCGTCAGATGGCGCGCGCGGCGATCGACGACATCTTCTCCACCTGCGAGCGCATCCTCGAAGAACGCGAACTCGACGTGCTGTGGATCTCCCACAATGCGCGCGCGAACATCACGGCGCTGAGGGTCGCGCCGATGAGCGTCGCGATGCTCATGCGCGACAAGATCTTCGGCGAGCGGACCGTCGTCATGACGTCGGCGACCCTCGAACTGGGCGGCAGTTTCGACGCTGTCGCCGGCACGCTCGGCCTGCGCGGCACGCTCGGCCTGCGCGGCGCGGGTGGCCCGGCGTGGAACGGCCTGGACGTCGGCTCACCGTTCGACTACCCCAAGCAGGGCATCGCCTACGTCGCGCAGCACCTGCCCGCGCCGGGGCGCGACGGCATGTCCGAGCAGGCGTTCGACGAGATCGAGACGCTGATCCGCGCCGCGGGCGGGCGCACGCTCGGGCTGTTCTCCTCGATGCGCGCTGCGCAGAGCGCCGCCGAGGCGATGCGCGAACGCCTCGGCGACGACTTCCCCGTCCTGTGCCAGGGCGAGGACCAGATGGGCACGCTGGTGCGCCGTTTCGCCTCCGACGCGAAGACCTGCCTGTTCGGCACGATGACGCTGTGGCAGGGCGTCGACGTGCCCGGTTCGAGCCTGCAGCTCGTCGTCATCGACCGCATCCCGTTCCCTCGCCCCGACGACCCGCTCGCCTCGGCGCGCTCGCAGGCCATCGCCAAGATGGGTGGCAACGGGTTCATGGCAGTCTCCGGCACGCACGCGGCGTTGCGGCTCGCGCAGGGTGCCGGTCGCCTCATCCGTCATCCCGACGATCGCGGCGTCGTCGCCTTTCTCGACTCGCGCATGATGACGGCGCGCTACGCCGGGTTCCTGCAGCGGTCGCTCCCACCGTTCTGGCCGACGACGGATCGCGCGCTCATCCTGAAGGCCCTCGCGCGCCTCGACGAGAACGCGCCCCCGATCCGTGCCGTCGCGGAGGCCTGCACCCGCTCGACGAAGGCGCCGACGAAGAAACCCGCGACGTCACAGCAGGCCGGTGCCGATGCCGCGTCGGAGGCGAGGCGCGAGGAGGCGCGCTCCCGGGCCCTGGCCGCGGCGCAGGCGGCCGGCGTCAGCGGCATGGGCACAGCCAGCGCGCTGCAGGCACCCCCGCCGAAGCCTGCCCCCGTCGAGGAGAGCGCCCGCACCGCCGTCACCGACGGGCACGCCTGGACGGCCGAGGCCGACGAGGAACTGCGCGAGGGCATCGGCATGGGCCTGACGCTCGACGAACTCGCCGATCACCTCGAGATGAGCGAGGACGCCGTCGTCGCGCGCTGCGAACAGCTCGGCCTGCGCCCGCAGGGATCCTGACGTGGCGGATGGCGCATCGTGTGGCGCGGGTGCGTTGTCGGTGGCGGGTGAGAGGGTGACGGCATGAGCGACGTCCCGCAGATCATCCTCGTCACCGGGCCCGAGCGCATCCTCGCCCAGCGCGCCGTCGAGGAGAGCCTCGAGGCCATCACGGCCGCGCACCCGGAGGCCGAGATCGTGCGCATCGACGTCGCCGAGTACCAGCCCGGGCGTCTCACGACGGAGTTGTCGCCGAGCCTGTTCGGTGGGCGCCGCGTCATCGTCGTGCGTGACTTCGACGAGGCGCCGGACGCCCTTGTCGACGAGCTCGAGGACGCGCTGAAGGTCGGTCTCGACGACGTCAACCTCATCGTGCTGCACAAGGGCGGCAACCGCGCCAAGCGCGTGCTGGATGCCCTCAAGAAGGCGAAGGCGCGTGTCATCGAGGCGCCGGCGATCAAGTCGGATCGCGACAAGTCGGCGTTCGTCATGAACGAGTTTCGTCGCGCACGCCGCCGCATCACACCCGAGGGCGTGCGGGCGCTGCTCGAGGCGGCCGGCAAGGACACCTCAGAGCTCGCCGCGGCGTGCCGTCAGCTCGTCGACGACACGAGCGGCATCGTCGACGAGAACACCGTCGGCACCTACCACGGCGGCAAGGTGGAGGCGACGGGCTTCCGCGTGGCCGACGCGACCGTCGCCGGCAACGCGCCCGAGGCCCTGCGGCTGCTGCGCCACGCGTTCGCCTCCGGGGTCGATCCCGTGCCGATCGTCGCCGTCCTCGCCTCGCAGCTGCGCCAGGTCGCCAAGGTCGCCTCGGCCGGCAGTGGACGCAGTGCGGATCTCGCGAAGCAGCTGGGAATGCCACCCTGGCAGGTCGACAAGGCGCGGACGGCGTCGCGCGGATGGGACGGCGTCCGTCTCGGACGCGCGATCCAGGCCGTCGCCGCGGCCGACTTCGCCGTCAAGGGTGGTGGACGCGATCCGCAGTACGCAGTCGAGCACGTGGTCCTCGAGATCTGTCGTCAGCGCCACGCGCCGAGCGAGCGTCACTGACGGCCTCCGGCCCGCCGCCCCGATTGCGCCGCGCGGTCGCTCGGCTGGTAGATTTGAAGGAGTGCGTGTGGGCTCAGGTCGTGCGCACACGCAACAGCAGTAACCAGCGGTCTCTCATCGCCAGGTGTCCCCACGCCATATCCGAGAGGCCGTCTGTCGCCCTCACGACAGAACACATTCGACCGAAGAAGTGAGATTTTCGTGGCAAACATCAAGTCGCAGATGAAGCGGATCAAGACGAACGAGATTCGTACCGAGCGCAACAAGGCCTACAAGTCCGAACTGCGCACGTGGATCCGCAAGTTCCGCGCCGAGGTCGAGGCCGGCAACAAGGACGCCGCGTCGACGGCCCTCGCTGCTGCCTCGCGCAAGCTGGACAAGGCTGTCTCCAAGGGAGTCATCCACAAGAACCAGGCCGCCAACAAGAAGTCGGCCATGGCGAAGCAGCTCAACCAGATCTGATCGCCGTGGTGCTTCGCGAGGAGCGCTTCGCATGACGTGGGCCGTCACCTTTCGAGGTGGCGGCCTTCGTCATGCCAGGGCCCGGGCGGGCCGAGGGCGAGGCGACGCGCTGCCCGAGCCGGTCGGCGCGGGAAAACGCCGACGACGTGCCCCCGGCCGCCCTGACATAATGAGCCGGAACTTTCGCGGGGCTGCCCGCACCGACGCGATGTGAGGACGATCCTTTGAGCGAGACCGAACACAGCCAGCGCTACACCGCGGAACTGGCGGGGCAGATCGAGCGCCGCTGGCAGGACGCGTGGGAGGAGGCGGGCACCTTCGAGGCCCCCAACCCGAGCGGACCGTGGGCGGACGAGCAGGGCGTCGCCGGGCGTGACAAGGTCATGATCCAGGACATGTTCCCCTACCCCTCTGGTGCCGGGCTGCACGTCGGTCACCCGCTCGGCTACATCGCGACGGACGTCTACGCGCGCTATCAGCGCACCCAGGGCAAGAACGTCCTCTACACCCTCGGCTACGACGCGTTCGGGCTGCCGGCCGAGCAGTACGCCGTCCAGACGGGCCAGCACCCGCGCAAGACGACCGAGGACAACATGGTCAACATGCGTCGTCAGCTGCGCCAGCTCGGGCTGTCGCACGACGCGCGCCGCACGTTCGCGACGATCGACCCGTCGTACTACAAGTGGACGCAGTGGATCTTCCTGCAGATCTTCGACGCCTGGTACGACCCGGACGCGAGCAAGGCCCGCCCGATCGACACCCTCGTCGAGGCGTACGAGAGCGGCCGCGTCGCGACGCCGTCGGGCGAGGCGTGGGGTGACCTCGACGCCGCCGGGCGCGCTGAGGCGATCAACGCGCGCCGCCTGGCGTACAAGTCGGACGCCCCCGTCAACTGGTCGCCGGGCCTCGGCACCGTCGTCGCGAACGAGGAGGTGACGGCGGACGGCCGCACCGAGCGCGGCAACTTCCCGGTGTTCAAGCGCAACCTGCCGCAGTGGATGATGCGCATCACCGACTACGCCGACCGTCTCGTCGACGATCTCGAGCGCCTCGACTGGCCCGAGTCGATCAAGCTGCAGCAGCGCAACTGGATCGGACGCAGCAACGGTGCGTCGGTGCGTTTCGACGTCGCGACCCAGGCCGGTTCGGGCGAGCAGATCGAGGTCTTCACGACGCGTCCCGACACGATCTTCGGCGCGACGTTCATGGTGCTAGCACCGGAGCACCCGCTGCTCGAGACGATCGTCCCGGAAGCCTGGCCAGCCGGGACGAATGAGTCGTGGACGGCGGGTGCCGGGACGCCGCGCGACGCCGTCGCCGCCTACCGCCGTGAGGCCTCGCGCAAGAGCGACGTCGAGCGTCAGGCGGGGGAGAAGGGCAAGTCGGGTGTGTTCACCGGTGCCTTCGCGACGAACCCCGTGACGGGGCGGGCGGTGCCCGTGTTCGTCGCCGACTACGTCCTCATGGGCTACGGCACGGGCGCGATCATGGCCGTGCCCGCGCAGGACGAGCGTGACTGGGAGTTCGCGCAGGCCTACGGCCTCGACATCGTGCGCACCGTCCAGCCGAGCGAGGGCCGCCCGGAGGATCAGCCGTACACGGGCCAGGGCGCCGCGATCAACTCGTCGACGGCCGGGCTGTCGCTCGACGGGCTCGACATCGAGACGGCGAAGACGAAGGTCATCGAGTGGCTCGAGGCCAACGAGCGCGGCACGGGCACGACCACGTACCGCCTGCGCGACTGGCTGTTCTCGCGTCAGCGCTACTGGGGCGAGCCGTTCCCGATCGTCTACGACGAAGACGGGACGGCCCACGCGCTGCCGGAGTCGATGCTGCCCGTCGAACTGCCCGAGGTAGCCGACTACTCGCCGAAGACGTACCACCCGGAGGACGCCGAGTCGATGCCCGAGTCGCCGCTGTCACGCGCCGACGAGTGGGTCAGCGTCGAACTCGACCTCGGCGACGGCGTCAAGAGGTACACGCGTGAGACGAACACGATGCCCAACTGGGCCGGTTCGTGTTGGTACGAGCTGCGCTATGCAGACCCCGCGAACACCGAGCGCTTCGTCGACGCCGGGTGCGAGGAGTACTGGCTCGGCAAGGGCCGCGGCTTCGGCAAGGGTGTCGCGAACGACCCGGGCGGCGTCGACCTGTACGTCGGTGGCGCGGAGCACGCCGTCCTGCACCTGCTGTACGCGCGCTTCTGGCACAAGGTGCTGTTCGACCTCGGCCTCATCTCGAGTGAGGAGCCGTTCCGCAAGCTGTTCAACCAGGGCATGGTCCAGGCGTACGCCTTCCGCGACGGGCGCGGCCAACCCGTGCCGGCCGCGGAGGTGCGCGAGCGCGTCGAGGGCGACGAGACGATCTACGAGTGGCAGGGCCAGCGAGTCACCCGCGAGTACGGGAAGATGGGCAAGTCGCTCAAGAACGTCGTGACGCCCGATGAGATGTGCGACACCTACGGTGCCGACACGTTCCGCGTCTACGAGATGTCGATGGGTCCGCTCGACGCCTCGCGACCGTGGGAGACGCGCGCCGTCGTCGGATCACAGCGCTTCCTGCAGCGCCTGTGGCGCAACGTCGTCGACGAGAACACCGGTGAGCTGCGGGTCGCCGAGGAGGGGATGGACGAGGCCACGACACGCCTCGTGCACCGCACGATCGACGGCGTCACCGGCGACTTCGAGAACCTGCGCTTCAACACGGCCGTCGCGAAGCTGATCGAACTCAACAACGCGCTGACGAAGCTCGACGCCGTGCCGCGCGAGGCCGCGGAGGCCATCGTCCTCATGACGGCGCCGCTCGCCCCGCACCTCGGCGAGGAGCTGTGGCGCCGCCTCGGACACGAGCAGAGCCTCGCGTTCGAGCCGTTCCCGACGGCCGACCCGGCGCACCTCGTGCAGGGCACCGTCGTCGCCGTCGTCCAGGTCGCGGGCAAGGTGCGTGACCGTCTCGACGTCGCCGCCGACATCAGCGAGGCCGACCTCGAGGCCGCGGCGCTCGCCAGCGAGAAGGTGCAGAACTTCCTCGAGGGCAAGCAGGTGCGCAAGGTCATCGTGCGCGCGCCGAAGCTCGTCAACATCGTCGCGGGCTGATGGCTCGAGCCGGTGGCAGGGCCGGTCGGGTCGGTGTCGTCACCGACTCGACTGCCTGCCTCCCCGCCGAGTTGGTCGCAGCCCGCGCGCCTGACGCGGCGAGCCTGCTGAGGGTCGCGCCGCTCAACGTCACGATCGGCGACGTCACGCGCCCCGAGGACGAGTTGGGGGCTGACGCGGTCGCCTCCGCACAGGCCGAGGGGATAGCGGTGACGACGTCGCGCCCGTCACCGGCGGCGTTCGTCGAGGCCTACCGGGCGCTCGCGGACGCCGGATGCACGAGCATCGTGTCGCTGCACGCGTCGCAGGCGTTGTCGTCGACGGTGAGCTCGGCGCGGCTGGCGTCGCTCGAGGCGGGGGTGGACGTCGAGGTCGTCGATTCGCGCACGCTGGGCATGGCGCTCGGCTTCGGCGTGCTCGCGGCGCTGCGCTGGTCGCAGGCCGGGTATGACGTCGACGCCGTGGCCGAGGCGGCGCGCGCCACGTGCGCGTCGTCGCGCACGGCGTTCTACGTCGACTCGTTGGAACCGCTGCGCCGCGGCGGGCGGATCGGCCGTGCCGGGGCTCTGTTCGGCTCGGCGTTGTCGATCAGACCGCTGCTGCAGGTCGACGACGGCGTCATCGCGCCGCTCGCGCGCGTGCGATCGCGGGGCAAGGCCGTCGAGCGGCTCGGGACGTGGGCTCTGGCTCAGGCCGAGAACCTCGGCGAGGGCGAACGCGTCTGCGCCGTGCACTCGCTGCAGCACTCCGAGTTGGCGCAGGTGCTCGTCGACCGGTTGGGCGGTGGCGCGTCCCCTGGGGCGGGGCGGGACGGTGAAGCGCGTTCCGCTGAAGCGAGCTCGATCGGTTCGCCTGGGGGTTCCGGTGACGATGCGACGGGGCCGGCCGGGCCGGGCAGCCGGGCTGCGGGTCCGCGAGCGGGCGGTGCCGCAGGCGCGGCGGGCCCCGATGCGGCCGACCAGGTTGGCGACGTGGCTGCGCTCGGAGCGTCCTCGCCGGACGGAACACGGGGCGCCGGTGCCCGCGCTGGAGCGGAGGCCGATGCCGCGTCGTCGTCAGCCGCGCGGTGGGCGATGGCGCCGGTGCAGGCGCGCCTGGGAGCCGTCGTCACCGCGCACGTGGGCGCCGGAGCACTCGGCGCCGTCGTCGCGGTGATGCCGGAACCGCCGGGCTGACGACGGCTGCTGCGAGCCGCATCGGGCGCGCCTCTTCCACAGCTGTGACGGCCACGGGCCGATCCGGCACGCGCCTGCACGCGTTTCCACACCTTCGGCTCGCATCAGCGAGCGTGGAGGGACGGGGCTTCTTACCGTCGAGGCATGACCCGCAGAACGCTGCCCGAGACCGACGATCGGCTCGACGAGGTGCTCGCCGAGATCGAACGCGCCCGCCACGAACCGACGTGGGTGCCCGAACCGGAACGCACCGCCCGCCGGCTCGTCCGAGCACCGGACGGCCTCGAGGACGCCCGATGGCGTCCGTCGCGTCCGGCCGCCCTGCTCATCGGCGTGTGCGCGGTGCTCGCCGTCGCCGTGCTGGGGCTGCGTCTGCTGCTCAGTTCCGGAGATGACGGTGCGGCACCGAAGGCGCTCATCGCGTCGTCGTCGCCGCGTATCGCCGGGAGCGCCAGCGTGGCGTCGACGGGGAGTAGGGGTGCTGCGTCGACGCCGTCTCACAGCACTGCCATGGCCTCGGTCGCCGGGGCGACGAGCGGCGCGCCTCTCAGCATTCACGTCGTCGGGGCGGTGCGGCGCCCGGGCGTCGTCCAGGTGCCGGCCGGAAGCCGCGTCGCGGATGCCGTGACGGCGGCCGGCGGGATGTCGGGTGCCGACGCGACGGCGATCAACCTGGCTCGGCCGCTCGCCGATGGGGAACAGGTCCACGTCCCCCGCCCGGGCGAGAGCGTCCCCCCGCCGGTGCCCGTGGCGCCGGCTGCAGGGGCCACCGCACCGGGCGCTCCGGCCGCCGGGGCGGGCGCGACTGCTCCGGGAGCGCCCGGTGGCGGGGCCGCGGCCGGGGGCGTCGTCAACGTCAACACCGCGGACGCGACATCGCTCGACGCGTTGCCCGGGGTCGGGCCGGTTCTCGCGCAGCGCATCGTCGAGTGGCGTGAGAAGAACGGTCGGTTCTCGAGCGTCGACGAACTCGGTGAGGTCTCCGGTATCGGCGACAAGATGCTCGATCGCCTGCGCAGCAAGGTCACCGTGTGAGTCTCGGCGGCCACGACATGCGGCTGTTGTCGGCCGCGTGCGTCGCCTGGGCGGCCCTCGCCACCCTGCTCTCGGCTCGCCCCGACCCCGCGATCGTGGTCGTCGTCCTCGCCCTCGTGACGATCGTCGCCGCGGCCCTCGCGTTCGGGACGCGCTTGCCTGGTCTACGGGCGGACCAGTCAGCCCGAGCCCGGCACGAGGGCGAGGATGACGAGAATCCGGCGTCATCCCACGGGTCGGGGTGGGCGCTCTGGGCGCTGCTGGTCATCGCGCTGACGACGATCGTCCTCGCGGCGGCGCAGGTGACGTTGGCGCACGAGGAAGCCGGGCCGGTGACGACGCTGGCCCGTGACCGCGCCGTCGCGACACTCGAGGCGAGAGTGACGGGCCAGCCGCACCGGGTCGTCGGCGCCCGAGGCGACGAGCGCTTCGTCGTCCCGGCCCAGATCGACCGCATCACGGCGCGCGGACGCACGCAGGAGGTCGCGACGCCCGTCATCCTCGTCGGCGATCGTCGGTGGACGAACCTCACCTGGCAGTCCCACCTGCGGGCGCGCGGGCGTCTGGCCCCATCGCAGCGTCTCGGGGCGGCGCGCGCCGTCGTGCAGGTCAACGGCGCACCGGACGTCGTCGGCGCTCCGCCCTGGGTGGTGACGACACTCGAACCTGTTCGGGCCGGGCTCGTCGGCGCCTCGTCGCAGTTGCCGGACGACCCCGCCGGCCTGTTGCCCGCGCTCGTCGTGGGCGACACGGCCCATCTACCGGACGACCTGACGGACGCGATGAACGCCACCGGCATGTCGCACCTCAACGCCGTGAGCGGTTCGAACGTGACGGTCGTCCTCGTCGCGACGATGTGGTTGTTGGGGTGGTCGCGCACGTCACGTCGGGTGCGGGTGGCCCTGGCTCTCGTCGCGCTCGCCGCGTACGTCGTCCTGTGCCGACCCGAACCGAGCGTGGTGCGCGCGGCCGCGATGGGTGCCGTGGGAGTGCTCGGCACGTCGTGGGGACGCGAACGCGCCGCCTGCCCGGCGCTCGCGGCAGCCATCGTCGGATTGTTGGTGTGGGATCCGTGGCTGGCCGTCAGCGTCGGCTTCGCCTTGTCGGCGCTGGCGACGCTCGGGCTCGTTCTGTTCGCGCGACGCTGGTCGCAGGCCCTGCTCACGAAGCTCGGTTCGCGGCGCGGCCGGTTCGTCGACGGGATGGTCGAGATCACCTGCGTCCCGCTCGCCGCTCAGGCGCTGTGCCTGCCGGTGCTCGTCGCCCTCAATTCGTCGGTGTCGTGGGTCTCGATCCCCGCGAACGTCGCGGCCGAGCCGTTCGTCGCGCCGGCGACGCTCGGTGGCATGATCGTGTCGACCGTCGTCGTCATCGCTCCGACGCTCGCAGGGTGGCTCGTGTGGTTGCCGGGGCTGCCCACCTGGGTGATCTGCGCAGTGGCCCGCCTCGCCGACGCCGTCCCCGGCGGCTCGGTGCCCTGGCTGCCGGGGCTGGCCGGAGTCGTGCTCGCCATTGTCGTCGTGGTCGTGCTCCTGTGCGCGTGGCGGGCCATCGTCTTCACCGGTCGCTTCGGTCTGGTCGCGCTCGGGGTCGCGGGGGCGCTCCTGGCGGCTGTGCTCGCGCCGTTGCCGGGGGAGTCGGCCGCACCGCCCGCGTGGGTCTATGCGCAGTGCGCGGTGGGTCAGGGGGATGCCGCGCTCGTGCGCACCGGGGCGACGCGCGCCGTCATGATCGACGTGGGGCCTGCCGACGGCCATCCCGCGCAATGCCTCGAGCGTCACGGCATCACGACGCTCGACGCCGTCATCCTCACCCACTTCCACGCCGACCACGTGGGTGGACTGGCTGAGGTCTTGCGTGCTTCCGACGCGCCGGTGGCGGTCCTCGGAACGTGGGTCATGGAGGGCGCTCAGGAGAGCGAGGGACTCAAAGGCCGCGGTGCAGCGGCGTCGTCACGATCGCGCGGCGAGCAGGGCGCGTTGGGTTCGGTGCAAGCAGCGCTCGAACAGCCTCGGGCTTCGCTCGGGGCGCTCGCACCGGGACAACGCCTCGTCATCGGCGAGGTGACGATCGAGGTGCTGTGGCCGCGCCGCGTCATGACGGAGGGGTCGGTGCAGAACAACGCCTCACTCGTGCTCGACGTATCGGCGCCCGCGTATCACGCGCTCATGCTGGGCGATTGCGAACGTGAGGCGCAGGCCGCGGTGATCGAACAGGTGCGTCAGAGCGCCCGGCGACGCGCGTTCGACCTCGTCAAGGTGGCGCACCACGGTAGCTCCAACCAGAACGAGCGCCTCTACGAGGCGGCGGCCGCGCGTCAGGCCGTGATCGGGGTGGGCGCCGGCAACGACTACGGCCACCCGACGAAGAAGACGCTCGAACTGTTGGCCCGGCACGACGCGCGGGTGTGGCGTACTGACACGCAGGGTGACGTGGACGCCCTCGCGACGGGTGGCTCGATCAGCCTGCAGGCTCAGCGATGAGCGTGCTGCGCGCTCGGCACCCGTGCTGCCGCGTCGGCGAGGGCTTCAAGGGTGGCGGTGACGGCGGGGACCCGCTGCAGGTCGGGTGTCGTCACGGCGAACACGCAGCGCCGGCTCGACGGCAGCAGCGGCAACGTCACGACGTCCGGATGCGACGTGGAGCGCAGGATCAGCTCGGGGATGAGCGCGACGCCGAGGCCCTCCGCGACGAGGCCGAGAACGGTGACATAGTCCTCCGTCTCGAACGCGACGTCGGGCGCGTAACCGGCGCCCTGGGCGAGGCTGACGAGGTGGCCGCGGCAGCGGGGGCACCCCGCGATCCATGAGGCCCCGCTGAGCTCCTCCATGCGGACGCTCTCGGCTGCGGCGAGGGGGTGATCGCGCGGGACGGTGAGACGCACGTCGTCGTGCAGGAGCCCGCGGGTGAGGAACGGGTCCAGGTCCTCGCCTGCGGGGAGCGGGTCCGCGTCGTCGTACGTGAACGCCACGGCGACGTCGCAGTCGCCGGCACGCAGGCTCGCCAGGGATTCCGGGGGTTCGGCCTCGGCGAAGCTGACCTTGACGTCTGGGAACCGCTCCTTGACGAGTGCGAGGGCGCGCGGGACGAGCGTTGACGATGCCGACGGGAACGCCATGAGGCGCACCCGCCCTGCGCGCAACCCCGCGATGGCGGCGACCTCACCCTCGGCGGCCTCGAGGGCACTGAGGACGGGCGTCGCCGTGCGCGCCAGCACCTGCCCGGCCTCCGTCAGCCGCACCGAGCGGCCGAGGCGCTCGACGAGAGCCGTCCCGGTCTTCTCCTCGAGACGGCGCACCATCTGCGACACGGCCGGCTGAGAATAGCCGAGGGCGGCAGCGGCGGCGGTGAAGCTGCCCTCGTCGCTGATCGCCTTCATGACGCGGAGCCCGGCTGCATCGATCATGCACCAAGAATAACGTGCTCTTATCCATTGTTGAGACAATCGAACGCAGACCTATGGGAGGGGCAGGATGATGAGCGGCGTCGCGGAACTGACCGATTTCGTGCGCGCGGGAGGGCTCTTCGTCCTGACCGGCGCCGGCATCTCGACCGAATCCGGCATCCCCGACTACCGGCGCGCCGACGGCACGCGCCGCACGGTTCCCATGACATACCAACAGTTCCTCGCCACCCACGAGGCGCGTCAACGGTACTGGGCGCGCAGTGCCGTCGGCTGGGAGATCTTCGACGCGGCGGAACCCAACGTCGGGCACGTCGCGCTGGCGCGACTGCAGGGTGGCGGCCTCGTCGATCACCTCGTGACGCAGAACGTCGACGGCCTTCATGCGCGTGCCGGTGCCCGCGACGTCACCGAGCTGCATGGGTCACTCGCGCACGTCGTCTGCGTCGCGTGCGGGACGCGGGAAGGGCGCCGTGGCTTCCAGGTACGCCTGCGCGAACTCAACCCCCAGCTGCCGACGCAGGCGCGCCTGCTCGCCGACGGCGACGCGGACGTCGCGGCCGAGCTGGAGCGCGGCGTCATCGTGCCGGCGTGCCTGCATTGCGCGGCCACGACGATGAAGCCGGACGTCGTCATGTTCGGTGAGTCCGTCGCTCCTGAGGTCGTGGAGACGCAGATGCGGGCAGTGGAACGCTGCCGGGGCGTGCTCGTGCTCGGCAGTTCGCTCAAGGTGATGTCGGGTTACCGGTTCGTGCTCGCCGCCCTCAAGCAGCAGAAGCCGGTCGTCCTCGTCGGGCTCGGCGCGATGCGTGGCGAGGAGCGGGTCGACCTCGTCGTGCGCGAACCCCTCGGCCCGACCCTCACCGCCGTGTGCGACGCGCTGAGGCTCGACCTCGCGACGTCCTGACGTCTCGGCGTCGAACGTCGGGGCGCAGAAGGGGCTGAGAGTCGAGTTGAAACCACGCGCTGGAGCGACCCGCGCGGCGCGGCCAGCGCCTCAGATGCTGCGCAGGACGGCCGTGACCTTGCCCATGATGCTCGCGTGGTCGCCGTCGATCGGGGAGTAGGCCTCGTTCGCGGGCATGAGCCACGTCTTGCCCTCGCTGCGGCGCAACGTCTTGACCGTGGCCTCCGAGTCGAGCAGTGCCGCGACGATCTCCCCGTTGGCGGCGTCGGCCTGGCGTCGCACGACGACCCAGTCGCCCTCGCAGATGGCCGCATCGATCATCGAGTCGCCGACGACGCGCAGCAGGAACAGCTCGCCGTCACCGACGATCTGACGCGGTAGCGGGAAGACGTCCTCGACGGCCTGCTCGGCGAGGATCGGGCCACCGGCCGCGATGCGGCCCACGACCGGCACGTATGACGGCGTGGGTCGCTCGTCGCCCGAGCCCGTCTCGTCGTGCTGCGACTCGGATAGCGCAGACACGGCGTTGCCGCGGTAGCCGCGGGTCGCCGCACCCGAGTCGGGGGAGACGACCTCCATGGCGCGCGGGCGGTTCGGGTCGCGGCGCAGGTATCCCTTGCGCTCGAGTGCGGCGAGCTGATGGGCCACCGAACTCGGGCTCGTCAGACCGACGGCCTCGCCGATCTCACGCAGGCTCGGGGGGTAGCCGCGCTCGTCGACGGAACGTCGGATCACGGTGAGCACCTTGTGCTGGCGTGGCGTCAGCTTGCCCGGCGTGCGCTCCTGCATCGAATGAACGTCACCCATGGTGTGACCCCTCCTGGTCCTCGTCGCACGTCGGTGGTCGCGGTGGCGACACGTGCACCCTCCGGCGGGACGGAAATGCCCGCCATGACGGGGTTGTCGGTGCGCGGTGCTTGTGTATCTGACATCACCCACAGTACGCGGTGTCGCACACAGTTTTCAAAAATGTGTACGAAGAAATCCGTGCGCGCCGTTCGAAAGCACGTTCGGGTGTCGTACAGTTGTTCTATCGCACGCGTGTTCGATCGGTCCCTCCGGGCTGACCGGGTCGCGTGAGGAAGCCGCACCGGTGACGGTGTGGCGGCGCCTCGGGGGGTGTCCCGAGAGAAGGAGTGGTTTCGATGGTTGCTTCGAGTACTGCAGTTCGACGTGAGCCCGTGCTGGGTTCGGGTGTCGACGTGCGCCGCGTGGCGCGGGTCGACGCTGCGGCATCCCGCTCGCACCTCCACCTCGTGCCCACGGGTGGCGCGGTGCAGGTCGTCACGAACTCTCAGAGCGTTCGTTTCGCCCGTCGTCGCTTCACGGCCGTGTGCGTGGCTCTCGTCGTCGTGGCGGGTGCCATCCTCGCGGGCCGGGCGATGGCGAGCGGTGTCGACGGTACGCAGCGGCACGAGGTCACCGTTCGCGCGGGGGAGACGCTTTCGCAGATCGCGGCGCGTGAGATGCCGGGCGTGCGCAACGACCAGGCGGTCGTCGCGATCGAGCACGAGAGCAACCTCGGCTCGTCGCAGGTGCAGGCCGGCCAGAAGGTGATCATCCCCGCACCGTGAAGTGTGACGATCGCCATCATCGGGTTCGAGGGTTGGAGGGGGTGTGAGTCGCCTCCCCCCGGCTGGCGCAGGATTCCGCGGCGCATGAGTGGCGGGGGTCGTCGCGAGGTTGCGCAGGGCGAGTAGACGCGGCCTCAGTGCTGTTGCGCGTCGGGTCTCAGGGGCCTAATATCTCTACATGTGGGGCCTTGGCCCCCGCTTCACCCTAGATGTTGATTCTCCTTCGCTGATGTGCATCTGCGCTCTGAGGCCGGAATCCCGGGGTGGAGCGCCGTCGTCCCGAGTGTCCCAGCCCCGTCGGAAGGTTTGACGTGCACTGTCCGTTCTGCCGCAACACCGACTCCCGAGTCGTCGATTCGCGCTCGAGCGAGGACGGCACCTGCATCAAGCGGCGCCGTCAGTGCCCGAACTGCGGCAAGCGGTTCTCGACGATGGAGACCGCGAGTCTCACGGTCGTCAAGCGTTCCGGGGTCAGCGAGCCGTTCTCGCGCGACAAGGTGATGTCCGGGGTTCGCAAGGCGTGCCAGGGCCGCCCGGTCACCGACGACCAGTTGGCCGTTCTCGCCCAGCAGGTGGAGGAGTCCATCCGCTCGAAGGGCGCCGCCGAGATCGACGCCCATGACGTGGGCATCGAGATCCTCGGGCCCCTGCGCGAACTCGACCACGTCGCCTATCTGCGCTTCGCCTCCGTCTACCAGGCCTTCGAATCGCTCGAGGACTTCGAGACGGCGGTCAGCGAGTTGCGTCAGTACGCCACCTCGGCGTCCTGACCCCGCGCGCCTGCCGAGGGCGCGCCCCCCAGATCACCCTCACGTACCAGCTCACCCCACCTGCCAGGAGGCTCACGGTCATGACCGAGACGACGAAGGCCCGCGCCAAGACGGGACGCCGCACCGGCGGCGTCACGATCGAACGCATTTTCACCACGCCCGGCGTGCACCCCTACGACGAGGTCACCTGGGAGAAGCGGGACGTCCTCCAGCAGAACTGGAAGACGGGCGAGACGATCTTCGAGCAGTCGGGTGTCGAGTTCCCCGACTTCTGGTCGCTCAACGCCTCCACGATCGTCACGACCAAGTACTTCCGTGGCGCCGTCGGCACGGACGCGCGTGAAAGCTCCCTCAAGCAGCTCATCGACCGCGTCGTGCTGACCTATGCCAAGGCCGGGCGCGACAACGGCTACTTCGCTACCGACGAGGACGCGCAGATCTTCGAGCACGAGCTCACCTACGCCCTGCTGCACCAGGTGTTCTCGTTCAACTCGCCCGTCTGGTTCAACGTCGGTACCGCGAGCCCGCAGCAGGTCAGCGCGTGCTTCATCCTGTCGGTCGAGGACTCGATGGATTCGATCCTCAACTGGTACAAGGAGGAGGGCTTCATCTTCAAGGGCGGCTCGGGCGCCGGTCTCAACCTCTCCCGCATCCGCTCCTCCAAGGAGCTGCTCTCCTCGGGCGGCACCGCATCCGGCCCGGTCTCCTTCATGCGCGGCGCCGACGCCTCGGCCGGCACGATCAAGTCCGGTGGCGCGACGCGTCGCGCGGCCAAGATGGTCGTCCTCGACGTCGACCACCCCGACATCGAGGAGTTCATCGAGACGAAGGCGCGCGAGGAGGACAAGATCCGCGCGCTGCGTGACGCCGGGTTCGACATGGACCTTGGCGGCCGCGACATCGTCTCCGTGCAGTACCAGAACGCCAACAACTCGGTTCGTGTGAACGACGAATTCATGCAGGCGGTCGTCGACGGCGGCAGCTTCGGTCTGCGCGCCCGCGACACCGGTGAGGTCATCGAGACCGTCGATGCGCGTGAGCTGTTCGACAAGATCAACAAGGCCGCGTGGGAGTGCGCCGACCCGGGCGTGCAGTACGACGACACGATCAACGCGTGGCACACGAACCCCGAGACGGGCCGCATCACGGCGTCGAACCCGTGCTCGGAGTACATGTCGCTCGACAACTCGAGCTGCAACCTCGCCTCGCTCAACCTGCTGAAGTTCCTCAAGGAAGACGACACGTTCGACGCGGCGACGTTCGCCAAGGTCGTCGAACTCGTCATCACGGCCATGGACATCTCGATCTGCTTCGCCGACTTCCCGACCGAGTCCATCGGCAAGACGACCGTCGACTACCGCCAGCTCGGCATCGGGTACGCCAACCTCGGTGCACTGCTCATGGCGACGGGCCACGGTTACGACTCCGACGGTGGCCGCGCCCTGGCGGCCTCGATCACCTCGCTGCTCACGGGTGCCGCCTACAAGCGCTCCGCGGAGATGGCGGCCGTCGTCGGCCCCTACGCCGGCTACGCCCAGAACAGCCAGGCGCACAACCGCGTCATGCGCAAGCACCGCGCGGCCAACGACGAGCTGTCGTCGCACAAGGACATGGGTGCGATGGCGAGCGACATCCACTCCCTCGCCACGAAGGCCTGGGCCGACGTCGTCACGCTCGGCGAGAAGAACGGCTTCCGTAACGCGCAGGCCTCCGTCCTCGCCCCGACCGGCACGATCGGCTTCATGATGGACTGCGACACGACGGGTATCGAGCCCGACTTCTCGCTCGTCAAGTTCAAGAAGCTCGTCGGTGGCGGTTCGATGCAGATCGTCAACCAGACGATCCCGCGTGCGTTGAAGAAGCTGGGCTACCAGGACGAGCAGATCGAGGCGATCGTCGAGCACATCGCCGAGAAGGGCCACGTCATCGACGCGCCCGGTCTCAAGCCCGAGCACTACGAGATCTTCGACTGCGCCATGGGTGCGCGCGCCATCTCGCCGATGGGCCACGTGCGCATGATGGCCGCCTGCCAGCCGTTCCTGTCGGGCGCCATCTCGAAGACGGTCAACCTGCCCGAGACCGCGAGCGTCGACGACATCGCCGAGGTGCACCTCGAGGGCTGGAAGCTCGGCCTCAAGGCCATCGCGGTCTACCGCGACAACTGCAAGGTCGGCCAGCCGCTGTCCGACGGCAAGGCGGAGAAGAAGTCCGAGCCCGCCGCGACCAGCACCGAGACCCCGGCTGCGGAGAAGGTCATCGAGTACCGTCCGGTCCGCAAGCGTCTGCCGAAGCGTCGCTCGTCGCAGACGACTTCGTTCGCCGTCGGCGGCGCGGAGGGCTACCTCACCGCCGGCACGTACGAGAACGGTGACCTCGGCGAGCTGTTCCTCAAGTTCGGCAAGCAGGGTTCGACGCTCGCCGGTGTCATGGACGCGTTCTCGATCGCGGTCTCCATCGGCCTGCAGTACGGCGTGCCGCTCGAGACGTTCGTCGAGAAGTTCACGAACCTGCGCTTCGAGCCGGCCGGCATGACGGACGACGCCGACGTGCGCATGGCGCAGTCGATCATGGACTACGTCTTCCGCCGCCTGGCGCTCGACTACCTCGACTTCGACACGCGCTCTTTCATGGGCATCCACACCGCGGCCGAGCGTGCGCGTCAGCTCGAGACGGGTTCCTACGCTCCGAGCGAGGGCGACGACGAGAGCTTCGACGCGGAGTCGAACTCGCAGACGGCCGCCCCGGCCCGTCAGGAGCGCGCGAGTACCACTGCGCCGGCAGCTCCGAAGACGTCGGACGAGGAGCACGCCGACGAGGTCATCTCGGGCTCGGGTGCAGCCTCGGCCCGTGAGGTGAGCAACGAGATCCACAGCTCCACCGAGCTGCTCGAGAAGTTCCAGGGTCACGCCGCGGATGCGCCGATGTGCATGACGTGCGGGACGAAGATGCGTCCGGCCGGTAGCTGCTACGTGTGCGAGGGCTGCGGAAGCACCTCCGGCTGCAGCTGACGCTTCGCTGAGGCATGAAGGCAGGCGTCGCCGGTGACGAGAGTCATCGACGGCGCCTGCCGTCTTGTCCACTGAGATGGATCGTCCTGCGATCGCCTCGATGAAGTCTCATGATGTGAGCGACGCGTCAGGTCGTCGTCACCGCCAGCGAAAGGAACCGGCCGTGAAGGCACTGCTGCTCGAGAACGTGCACCCCCTGGGGGAGGCGCTGCTGCGCGAGGCCGGCTTCGAGGTCGACATGCGCGTCGGCGCGATGGACGAGGACGAGCTGATCGAGGCGCTGCAGGGCGTCGACCTGCTCGGCATCCGCTCCAAGACCGAGGTGAGCGCGCGCGTGCTCGACAACGCGCCCGACCTGCAGGCGATCGGGGCCTTCTGCATCGGCACGAACCAGATCGACCTCGCGCACGCCGCGGGGCGGGGCATCGTCGTGTTCAACGCACCGTTCTCCAACACGCGCTCGGTCGTTGAACTCGCCATCGCCGAGATCATCATGATGGCGCGCCGCCTCAGCGAGAAGGACCGCGCGCTGCACGACGGGGTGTGGCACAAGGACGCGAAGGGCAGCCACGAGATCCGCGGCCGCAAGCTCGGCATCGTCGGGTACGGCAACATCGGCTCGCAGCTGTCGGTCGTCGGGGAGATGCTCGGCCTGCAGGTCTACTTCTACGACACCGACGACAAGCTCGCCCTCGGCAACGCGACACGCTGCTCGTCGCTCGAGGAGCTGCTGTCGATCGCCGAGGTCATCACGCTGCACGTCGACGGACGCTCCGGCAACGCCGGTTTCTTCGGCACCGAGCAGTTCGCCGCGATGCGCCCGCGCTCGTTGTTCCTCAACCTCTCGCGCGGTTTCGTCGTCGACTACGACGCGCTCAAGACGCATCTCGAATCCGGTCACATCGCCGGTGCGGCGGTCGACGTGTTCCCGACCGAGCCCAAGAAGAAGGGCGATCCGTTCGACTCACCGTTGCAGGGCATCCCCAACGTCGTGCTGACGCCGCACATCGGCGGCTCGACGGAGGAGGCGCAGGAGGACATCGGACGGTTCGTCGCCGCGAAGCTGCGCGACTACGTCCAGCGTGGTTCGACGACGCTCAACGTCAACCTCCCGTCGCTCAACCTGGCCGAGCGCCCGGGTCAGCACCGCATCGTGCATTTCCACAAGAACGTGCCGGGTGCGCTGGCGCGCATGAACGGCATCCTCGCCGAGCACGGTGTCAACATCGAGGGTCAGATGCTCGACACCGCCGCGGACACCGGCTACGTCGTCACCGACGTCCTCTCCCAGCTGCCCGACGCCGTCCTCGACCAGCTGCGCGCGATGCCGGAGACGATCAGGCTGCGCGTCGTGCGCTGAGCCGCACCGACCTGCCGCGACCGCTCCCGCGACGGTGTGCGGGTGCAACGTCAGCGGCCCCCGAACCGCCCCCGCGAAGCGCGTACCCGCGCCATCGCGTGGTCGTCGGCGCCTTCGGACGTCCTCTCTCGAGCCACCGGACGCACACCGTCCGAAGGGTGAGTCGCAGGCTAGACTGACCGGCAGAACCGACGACGCCGCAGCCGCAGGCTCCGCGTCGCCGAATGCCCCCCTTCGACGCAGGTGACGGCGGCCCTCGCTGAGGGTTCGCCGTGCCGAGAGTGACGGTGTGATGCAAGCCCCCATGACGTGGTCCGACGAGGCTGCGGATGGCCAGCGCGAGACCGATCTGGGTCGGTGGCGGAGCACGTACGACCTCATGGCCGAGCACGTCGAGGCCGATCCCGCGTTCGTCGCGTCGTGGCAGCAGCTCGACGCGCTCGCGCACGCCCGCGACGTCGAACTGAGGGCTGACGTCGAGGCGATGATCCGTCGCCCCGACATCGAGCGCTTCGCCGAGGCCCTCGCTCAGTGGGGCGCGCGGCCGGGCCCATATGTCGGGGCGGGCGCGCTCGCGCGGCACTGGTTGCCGCGCGTCGTAGCGCACCGCGAGGACCGCCTCGGCGAGCTCGAGGACGTGCTGGCGAAGGTGCTCGTCACCCCGACCTCGCTCGACGAGGCGGGCACGTCGATCGCGCGTCTCGAGGACGTCATCGGATCCGGTGGGCCTGATCTCGCGCGCGTGCCGACGTTCCTGTCGCTCGTGTGGGCCACCTCCGGCCAGGGGGACTGGCCGGTGCTGTGGCCGGGTGGGGCGGACGCGTTCGCGACCCTGGGGTGGATGGGGCGCCACCTCACGCACGCCGAGCGCTACGTCGACTTCGTGACGCTGTGCCGTGCGTTCAGCCCCGCCGGCGCCTACCGGGCGCAGCGCGTCGTCACGGCGCTGGGCGAGAAGCCGGCGTTCGTCGGCTTCGGCGCGGCGCTGCCTGCGCTGGCGACCGAGTCGACGCAACTGCACCGTACTTTCGAGCAGGGAGTCGGCTATCCGGACGGCGAGTCGGAGGCCCGCGCCGCGTCCCTGGCGCTGCAGTTGCGCGGTCATGCCGCGCTGGTCGCGCGCAGCCTGCACGAGCAGCTCGAGCGCGCCACCGGCGTCAAGCTCGCCGAGACGAGCCTGCAGACCCGGACGGAGGCGTCCTCGCGCGCGGCCTACCGCAGCGATTCGCACTCGACGTGGCTGCTGCCCGCGAGCAGCGGGGGAGCGCCCGCCCTGCGCGTGTGGATGACGAGCTCCGGCATCGCCGTCGGGCTGATGTCGGGCTGGGATCCCGCGGCGGGCGCCGAACGTCACGAGGAACTCGGCTCGCGGCTCGAGCAGAACCTGCCTGCCGGTCTGGAGTTCATCCATCTCGGCCCGGCCGGCGCGCCGGACCGCCTGACGCCGACGGGGGCGTCGTACGAGGGCGGCGAGGTGTTCGTCGGCCGCTGGTTCCCGCACCCCGACGGGGTGGGGCGGCGCAGCTTCGCCGCGGACGTCGAGGACACCGTCCGCCGCGTGCTGCCGCTGGTCGACACGATGCGCGGCTCCGATGCGCCCGTAGAGGGCATCGACGAAGAGCTCGCCATCGCGCTGCGCACCTTCCTGGCCGACCGTCCGTACCCGGCGGAGCGCGATCAGTGGCACGTCGAGCAGCGCCGCACCTTCGCGGCCTCGCTCGAACCGGAGGCGCTCGCCGCGTTCGACCTCGCGACGTTCAAGCGCATCATCGCCGGCGGCGCCTACGGGTCGACGGGCACGCACAGTGTCCTCGACGCGCGCCTCGCCGCGCTCGATGCGCGTGGCCTCGAGAACCTCGCGCGCTCCGTCACGCACCTGCTGTGGGGTGAGGGCGATGACGCCGACCGCATCGACGCCGTCATCGACCCCGAGGGCGCCGATGAGGTCGCGCTCGACGAGGCGGTCGCGATGAAGCTCCTGGCGATCGCGCACCCGCACCGCTACCTGCCCGTGTACGCGATGACGGGGCGTGACGGCAAGGTCGCTCTCGCGCAGGCGCTCGGTGTCGTCCTGCCGCGTCGGCGCGAGTTGTCGCGTGGTCGGCTGCAGGTCATCGCCGCGGACCGGTTGCGTGGCAAGCTCGAACCGTTGCTGCCGAACGACCCGTGGGGGCAGGTGCAATTCGCGCTGTGGCTGCTGCGCAAGGGCGAGACGAGCGTCGACCCCGAACGAGATCTGGTCGCCGAGGCGGCGGCGGATCTGCTCGTGGACGAGGAGTTCCTGCGCGAGATCGACGAGTTGCTGCAGGACAAGAAGCAGGTCATCTTCTACGGTCCGCCCGGGACGGGCAAGACGTTCATGGCGCAGCGATTCGCGGCGGCCCTGCAGCCCGACCCGACGAAGCGCGCCGTCGTGCAGTTCCACCCGTCCACGTCGTACGAGGACTTCTTCGAGGGCTTCCGCCCGCGTCTCGACGCCGCTGGCGCAATGGTCTACGAACTGCGCAAGGGGCCGCTGGCGCTCATGGCCGAGGCCGCCGAGGCCGACCCGACGACGCCGCACATCATGGTCATCGACGAGATCAACCGCGCGAACCTGCCGCGCGTCTTCGGTGAGCTGCTGTTCCTGCTCGAGTACCGCTCGCAGTCGGTCATGACGAGCTACCGGCCCGACGAGGGCTTCCAGCTGCCCTCGAACCTGTACTTCATCGGCACGATGAACACGGCCGACCGTTCGATCGCCCTCGTCGACGCTGCGCTGCGACGCCGCTTCCACTTCCTGCCGTTCATGCCGCACGAGGGCCCGATGGAGGGGCTGCTGGCGCGCTGGCTGGAGCGCGAGAACGGCCCCGTGTGGGTGGCGGGCGTCGTCGATCGGGTCAACGAGGAGCTGCGTCAGATCCTGCGCGGCCCGCACCTGCAGATCGGCCACAGCCACTTCATGGTGCGCGACCTCGACGACGCCGCGCTCGCCCGCATCTGGAAGTACGGCGTCTACCCGTTCATCGAGGATCAGCTCTACGGGCGCGAGGACGTGCTCGCGACGTTCACCTGGGAGGCCGTGCTCGAACGGCACGCCCAGGCTGCGCATGCTGACGACGACGCGGCGCGCGCCACGAACGACGCGGCGCCCGAGGGGTCATGACGGCGCTCGCGGTCGGCGCCCTCGCGCCGGACGAGCGCGTTCGCCTCACCCTGGCGGAGCACTCGCGTTCGGAGCCGGTCCGCGTGCCGAGCAGTGCGCGTCGCGCCCTGTTCTCGGTCGGCTCGGATCGGGTGAGGTTGCTCGCCACTGCCGATCCGGAGGCCGTCGTCGTCGAGACGACGTCGTGGGTCGGCACGGTCAGCGTTCCCGGTTTCGAGGTGCGGATCGTGCCGCGCGTGCCGATGGCATCGATCTTCGCCATGCTCGGCGGGCAGGACGCGTCGATCGCGTGGGGGAGTGAGACGAGCGATTTCGCGGGTGACGGCGAACTGCTCGACGGATCGGCGCTTGTCGTCCTGCGCGCTGTCGAGGCGGCGACCCGCCGCGGACTGCTGCACGGGTATCGCACGCGCGAGGAGGAGAGTTCGACGCTGCGGGGCCGCTTGCTCGTCGACCAGCTCGCCCGCAGACCGTGGACGGTCGGCGCCCCGGTGTGCCGGTTCGAGGAGTTCACGTCAGACGTCGTCGAGAACCACCTGCTGCGCGCGGCCGTCGTCCGCGTGCTCGGCGCCCCCGGCCTCAGCCCGCAGACGCGGCGTCTCGCCGTCGAGCTGCTCGCGCGGTTCGACGGGGTCGCCGACGCCGATCCGCGGGAGCTGGCGCTCGAGATCCCGTTGACGCGGCTCAATGCGCACTACGAGCACGCGATGGGTCTGGCGCGTCTCGCGATCGACGGTTTCTCGATCCGTCACGACGAGGGCGAGCGCGGTGCGAACGCGTTCCTCGTCGACGTCGACCTCGTCTTCCTGCGCTTCGTCGCCACCGAGCTGCGGGCCCGGTTGTGGCCCGCGCATCGCGTCGAGCAGGCCGAGGAGCTCGCGCTCGACGACGCCGCGTCGCTGCGCGCTACCGCCGACATCCTCGTGCGTGACGCGAGCGGCCCCCGCCTCGTCATCGGCACCCGCTACCACCTCGGCGACGACGACGTGCCCCGCCGCACGGGTGACCCGCTGCACCTCATGACGGGCGGAGGTCGCGACACCGCGCGGACTCCTCGCGACCCGGCCGCCGCCGTCGCGAACGACGCGGCCGCGTTCTTCCCGGTCATGGTGCAGGCCGCCTCGCTCGACCTCGACGCAGCACTCGTCGTCTATGCCCACGCGCGGCGCCGCCCGGCGAGCCGCATCCGGATGCCGGCGACGCGGGCGAGCGTCCACTCGTGGCACGTCGACCTCGACGCGTCGTGGCGTGAGCTGAGCGATGGCCTCGACGATCTCGCGGCGCACGTGCGGCGTCTGTGCGGGTGACGGGCGCCGAGCTCCTGCGGCTGCGCACGCCCCCTGCGTCTCCTGTCACCCGAGACGCCGCGCACGTCACCCCGCGGCCGCCACGCACCGGCGTCCGCAGTGCGCCCTGAGCGAAACCCGGTGCCGTCGAGGCGGTGCGCGAGCGAGAGCCCGACTATCGTGGCGGCGTGTCCACGACGATGAACCTGGCCCCCGCCGATCTCGAGCGCCGTGCTGCGCTGCGTCGCATGCGCCTCGTGGCGACGGGTCTGCTCGTCCTCGCGGCCGTCATCTACATCCTCACGCACGGCCATGGCGGGGCGTGGGGGTACGTCAACGCGGCGGCTGAGGCTGCGATGGTCGGTGCCGTCGCCGACTGGTTCGCGGTGACCGCGCTGTTCCGTCACCCCCTCGGTCTCAAGGTGCCGCACACGGCCATCATCCCGACGCGCAAGGATCAGCTGGGCAAGAGCCTCGAGGAGTTCGTCGCCTCCAACTTCCTCACCCCCGATCTCGTGCGCGAGCGCATCCGCGGCGTCGACGTCCCGCGACGCGTCGCGGCCTGGGTCGAGCGCCCCGGTCAGGCCGAGCGGCTCGTCGCCCAGATCACCCCGCAGCTCAACAAGGCGCTCGATAGCCTCGACGAGGACGAGGTGCGCCACTTCCTCGACGCCGTCCTCATCCCGCGTCTGCAGCTTGAGCCCATCGGCGAACTCGCCGGGCACCTGCTCGAAGGGGTCGTCGCGGACGGCACGCACCACGGGTTCGTCGACGTCTGCGTCACCGAGATGCACGTCTGGGTGAGCGAGAACAAGGATGCGGTGACGCGCATCGTCGGGGCGAAGGCGCCGTGGTGGTCACCGCAGTGGCTCGACGACGCCGTCGTCGACCGCATCCACCTCGAGATCGTCAAGTGGCTCGCGGAGGTGCGCGACACACCCGATCACGCGATGCGTCGCGCGATCGACGCGTTCCTCGCTCGCGCCGCGCACGACCTGCAGCACGACGAGAAGACCCAGCAGCAGGCGGAGAACCTCAAGCAGCGCTTCCTCACCCACCCCAGCGTCGCCGACGCGGCCCTGAACGTGTGGTCGTCGGTGCGTCGGATGCTCGGTGACGCTCTCATGGATCCTGACGGCGAGCTGCGGGCGCGGATGGTCCACCACCTGCGGGCGCTCGCGCAGCGCATCCGCACCGATGACGCGCTCCACGCGAGCCTCGAACGTCGCCTCGAGGACGTCGCAGCCGCCGGCGTCGAGGGATACGGCCACGAGATCACGGCCCTCATCTCCTCGACGGTCGAGCGCTGGGACGCGCAGGACGCCTCCGAACGCATCGAGTCGTTCGTCGGGCGCGACCTGCAGTTCATCCGCATCAACGGCACCGTCGTCGGCGGCCTCGTCGGCCTCCTCATCTACACGCTCAGCCAGCTCCTGCCCTGACGGCGGGGGCGCTGGGCCCTGCCCGAACGCGCGCGGCCATCACCGGCGCGCGTGAGAAAATGAGCGAATCGTGAGTACTCCAAGACCTTCGCAACCTTCCTCGAACGGTGATCCGGCGAAGCCCGGGCCGCCGCTCGCCTCATCGTCCCGCCGGCGCAGGCCGCGCCGGAGCAGAGCGAACGCGTCACCCCGAGGGGACGAACGGGCCCTAGCCGCCGAGGCCATCCCCGACCCCGCATCGGAAGCAGCGTCGTACGTGCTGCGCTACCCGGGCCACCTGCCCGTCGTCGAGGCGAAAGACGAGATCCTCGAGGCGATCCGCGACCACCAGGTCGTCATCGTCGCGGGCGAGACGGGTTCGGGCAAGACGACGCAGCTGCCGAAGTTCTGCCTCGAACTGGGGCGCGGGCGCGCCGGCGCCATCGGCCACACCCAGCCGCGACGCATCGCGGCGCGTTCGGTCGCCGAGCGGCTCGCCGAAGAACTCGAGTCGCCGCTCGGTGAGACGGTCGGCTATCAGGTGCGCTTCGTCGACGAGTCGTCGAAGAAGACCCGGGTGCGCGTCATGACCGACGGCATCCTGTTGTCGCAGATGCAGCGCGATCGGGATCTGCGTCAGTACGACACGCTCATCATCGACGAGGCGCACGAACGCAGCCTCAACATCGACTTCATCCTCGGTTACCTCAAGCAGTTGCTGCCGCGGCGCCCCGATCTCAAGGTGATCATCACGTCCGCGACGATCGACCCGGAGCGCTTCGCCGAGCACTTCGCCGGCCCGGACGGGCCCGCGCCGATCATCGAGGTCTCGGGGCGCACCTACCCCGTCGAGACGCGGTATCGCCCCCTCGTGCGCGAGCTCGCGCCGAGCAAGCCGGGGGAGGACCCCAAGCTCGAGGACGTCGATCAGGTGACGGGCATCGTCGAGGCCGCACAGGAGCTGTGGCGCTCAGGCAGCGGGGACGGTTCGGCGCAGGACATCCTCGTCTTCTGCTCCGGTGAGCGCGAGATCCGCGACGCCGCGGACGCGCTCAAGGGCGCTGACTGGGGGCGCGCGCGTCACGACGTCGAGATCGTGCCGCTCTATGCGCGCCTGTCCGCCGCCGAGCAGCATCGCGTCTTCGCGCCGCACCACGGGCGACGCATCGTCCTCGCGACGAACGTCGCCGAGACGTCGCTGACGGTGCCGGGCATCCGCTACGTCATCGACACCGGCACCGCGCGCATCTCGCGCTACAGCCAGCGCACGAAGGTGCAGCGTCTGCCGATCGAGCCGATCTCGCAGGCCTCCGCCCGTCAGCGCGCCGGCCGGTGCGGCCGCGTCGCCGACGGCATCTGCATCCGGTTGTACTCGGAGGAGGATTTCGCGTCCCGCCCGGAGTTCACCGACCCCGAGATCCTGCGGACGAACCTCGCGAGCGTCATCCTGCAGATGACGTCCCTGGGCCTCGGCGACATCGCGCGCTTCCCGTTCGTCGACGCCCCCGACGCCCGCCAGATCAAGGACGGCCTGGCGCTGCTCGAGGAGTTGCACGCCCTCGACACCACCGCTCAGGGGCCGCGCAAGAAGCTGACGCCGACCGGCCGCACCCTCGCGCGCCTGCCCGTCGACCCGCGGCTCGGACGCATGCTCGTCGCCGCCGCCGAGAACGGCTCGCTGCGGGAGGTACTCGTCATCGTCGCGGCGATGTCGATCCAGGATCCGCGTGAGCGCCCCGCGGACGCGCAGGCCCAGGCGGATCAACAGCACGCCCGGTTCAAGCACGAGAAGAGCGACTTCCTCAGCTACCTCAACCTGTGGAACTACGTGCGCGAGCAGCAGCGCGAACTGTCCAGCAGTGCCTTCCGGCGCCTGTGCAAGCGCGAGTACCTCCACTACCTGCGGCTGCGCGAATGGCAGGATCTGCACGGTCAGCTCAAGGCGGCGTGCAAGCAGGCCAAGCTGTTCATGAGCGACAACGCCGCGAGCGAGGATGCCGTCCACCAGGCGCTGCTCACGGGTCTGCTCAGCCACGTCGGGCTGCGGGATCGTGAGAAGCGCGAGTACCTCGGCGCCCGTCAGGCGCGTTTCGCGATCCAGCCCGGCTCGACGCTGTTCCGACGCCAACCCGACTGGGTCATGGCGGGCGAGCTGGTCGAGACGACCCGCATGTGGGCGCGCACCAACGCGGTCGTCGACCCCGCCTGGATCGAACGGGCGGGCGCCCACCTCGTCAAGCGCTCGTATGCCGAACCGCACTGGGAGCGCTCGCGCGCGGGGGCCGTCGCGTCCGAGCGGGTCATGCTGTACGGCATCCCGATCGTCGCGGGCCGCAAGGCCGCCTACGGCGCGATCGATCCGGAGGTCTCTCGCGACCTGTTCATCCGTCACGCTCTCGTCGAGGGTGACTGGGATGCGCAGCACCAGTTCCTCAAGGACAACGCGGCGCTGCGCGCGCGCTTCTCCGACCTCGAGGCGCGCGCCCGACGGCGTGACCTCGTCGTCGACGACGACGTCCTGTTCGACTTCTACGACGAGCGCATCCCGGCGGACATCGTCTCCGGGGCGCACTTCGACCGGTGGTGGAAGAACGAGCGTCGTAAAAACCCGAGCCTGCTCACCTTCACCGAGGATTTGCTCGTCGCCGACGACGCGGACGCCGTCGACGAATCGGCCTACCCGAAGTCGTGGCGGCAGGGCAGTCTCAGGCTCAAGTTGACGTATCAGTTCGAGCCGGGTGCAGACGCCGACGGCATCACCGTGCACGTGCCGCTGCCGGTGCTCAACCAGGTCGAGGATCACGGGTTCGACTGGCTCGTGCCCGGTATGCGTGAGGAACTCGCGACGGCCCTCGTGAAGTCGCTGCCGAAGAACATCCGACGCAGCTTCGTCCCGGCTCCCGACCATGCGCGGCGCGCGCTGGCACTCATGGATGCCCAGGGTCGCCCGGGTCAGGTCCCGTTCGCCGACGAGCTGGGCGAGGCGCTGTTTCGTCTCACCTCGGTGCGTGTGCCCGCGGGGAGTTGGGACCCGGGGAAGCTGCCCGACCACCTGAAGGTCACGTTCAGGGTTGAGGATGAGCGGGGCCGCAAGATCCGTGAGAGCAAGGATCTCGCGGCGCTGCAGGACGAACTCGCCGGGCGTCTGCGTCAGTCGATCGCGAAGGCCGCCGGAGACCTCGAGCAGCAGGGGCTGACGCAGTGGACGTTCGGTGAGCTGCCCCGCCAGTTCACGAAGTCGGCCGGCCGCCAGCGGATGACGGGCTTCCCGGCTGTCGTCGACCACGGCCGTGACGTCGCTGTCGAGGTGCTCGGCACCGAGTCCGAGGCGCGCCAGGCCACTCGGCTCGGCACCCGCCGTCTGCTGCTGCTCAACACGCAGGTGCCGTGGAAGCGAATCCTCGGCCTCATGAGCAACCGGCAGAAGCTCGCGCTCGGCAACAACCCGCACGGTTCGATGGACGCCCTCATGGACGACGTCCTCGCGGCCGCCGTCGACGCCGTCATCGAAGGCATGCCCGGGCGCGAGGTGCGCGACGCCGAGCAGTTCGACGTGGCGCTCACGGCGATCCGCCAGCAGGTGGCACCGCTCGTGCTCGAGGCGGCCGAGAAGCTCGCGCCCGTGCTCGAGCACGCCGCCGAGGTGCAGCTCGGGCTGTCACGATTGACGGCGCCCGCGGCGAAGGCGTTGCACGACGACGTCGCCGCTCACCTCGTCGCGCTCATCCATCCCGGTTTCGTCGCCGAGACCGGGTTGGCGCGCCTCGGTCACCTCGATCGCTACGTGCGGGGCATGCTCGAGCGGCTCGACAAGGGCGTCACCGATCTCGTGCGTGACGCCGACCGCGCCGACCTCGTCGCGACCGTCCGACGTGAGTACGACGACATGGTCGCCGGGCTGCGCCCCGAGCGCCGTGGGGACGCCGACGTGCTCGACATCCGCTGGATGATCGAGGAGCTTGCCGTCAGCCAGTTCGCGCAGCGTCTGGGCACCGCTCACCCGGTGTCCGAGAAGCGGATCTACAAGGCGATGGACGCTGCGGAGGCCCGCTGATCGGGCGTAGGTTGGAGGCCATGGCGAGCATCTTCAGCAAGATCATCGACGGCGACATCCCGGCGCACTTCGTCTGGCAGGACGAGGTGTGCGTGGCGTTCCTCGTCATCGACCCCATCACCGACGGGCACACGGTCGTCGTGCCGCGCGGGGAGATCGTCGAATGGACGCAGGCGCCGCCGAGCATCTTCGCGCATCTCACGGGTGTCGCGCAGATCATCGGTCAGGCGCAGCAGCGCGCGTGGCAGGCGCAGCGCGTCGGCCTGCTCGTCGAGGGGTACGAGGTGCCGCACCTGCACCTGCACGTGTGGCCGACGCAGAGCCCGGCCGAGTTCGACCCGCACGCCGTCACGCGCGGCCAGGACCAGCAGATCCTCGCCGAGAATGCCGAGGCGCTGCGGGCGCAGTTGCGCACCGACGGTCATGCCGAGACCGTTCCGGACGCCGCGTCGCCGCAGACCTGAGTGGCCGCGGCGTGGGGGAATCATCCCCGCGCGCGGGGCGTTGAACGGTGAGCACCTGACGAAGGAGTACGACGTGCTTGATCCCACGCAACTGTTCCGCATCGAGACCGACACCCCGCTCGCCGAGCAGAGCGCCTCGACCCTCGTGGTCTCGCTGGGCGGTTTCATCGACGCGGGCAACACACAGAAGTTGATGACGGCGCACATGCTGGGCACGCTCGAGCACACGGTCGTCGCGTCGTTCGACGTCGACCAGTTGCTCGACTACCGCGGTCGCCGCCCGATGATGACGTTCGATCGCGACCGCTACAGCGAGTACGACGACCCGGCTCTCGTGCTGTACCGCCTCGTCGACGCCGAAGGCACGCCGTTCCTGCTGCTCGCCGGCCCCGAGCCCGACTACCAGTGGGAGCGCGTCAGCGAGGCCGTCCGCATCCTCGCGGCGAACCTCGGCGTCTCGCTCATGGTGAGCGCGCACGGCATCCCGATGGCGGTGCCGCACACGCGCCCGGTCGGTTTCACGCGTTTCGCCTCCGATCAGCGTCTGCTGACGGAGAACGAGCCGCTCTTCGGCAACGTCCAGGTGCCCTCGAGTGCCGAAGGGCTCATGCACATCCGGCTCGCCGAGGCAGGCATGGACACCGCAGGTTTCGCGATCCACGTGCCGCACTACCTCACGCAGGTCGAGTTCGCGGACGCCGCGCTCGCCGCGCTCGAGGCCGTCTGCGGGCTGACGGGGCTGGCGATCCCCGCTCAGGAGCTCGCCGCGATCGCCGGGCTGCATCGCGCCGACATCGCCAAGCAGATCAGCGAGAACGACGAGGTCACCGAGGTCGTCGAGGGCCTCGAGCGGCAGTACGACGCCTTCACCGAGGGTCGTCGTCGACGCTCGCTCCTCGCCGCCGAGATGAACGACCTGCCGAGCGCAGACGAGATCGGCGCCGAGCTGGAGCAGTTCCTGCGCGCCGAGGGAGAGGATCCGGGCACCAAGGGCTCGTTGTGAGCCCGCGAGCGCTTCTCGCCGGCCGTCGGTCTGAGCCGACGGCCACGCGGGCTTCGCAACGCTCGCCTGGCTGCGGCCACCCCTGCGGTGGCTTGCCGGGCCCCCGCCAACTTGGGAGGATCACCTCATGTTCGGATTCGGTCAAGACAAGAAGGCTCCTGCAGCCCCCGAGAAATCGTCGGGCATGCTCGACTCGACGGCCAACACCCTGGCGCAGCACCTCATCTCGGTGGGCATCGGGGGCGTGGCGACGTTCAAGTCGGCCCGCGCCGTCGCCGACGAGGCGATGAAGAAGGCGGGCTCCAAGGAAGCGGCGATGGACGACGTCGTCGCATCACACACGAAGCTCGCGGGCGCGAACGGCTTCCTCACCAACCTCGGCGGTTTCGTCACGCTCCCCGTGGCACTGCCCGCGAACGTCATCGGTTTCTACACCGTCGCGACGCGCATGGTCGCGGCAATCGCCGCCATCAACGGTCACGACGTCGACGACCCAGCCGTGCGCTCGGCGATCCTGCTCGACCTCATCGGTGCGGACGCGACGCAGGTCCTCAAGGGCCTCGGCCCGATGACGGGTGGCGTCGCGACGAACGTCGCCACGCGCAGGCTGCCGCCGGCGGCGCTCGCCGTCGTGAACAAGTCAGTTGCGTTCCGTCTCGGCTCGCAGGTGGGGCGTCGCTTCCTCACGCGCATTCCGCGCCTCATCCCCGTGGCGGGCGGCTTCATCGGTGGCGGCCTCGATGTCGTCCTCATCCGCAAGATCGCCCAGTCGGCGCGTCGCGACTTCGTCGCGCAGATCCCGCCGTCAGCCTGACGTCGCCCTGATTCCACCCCGAACGCCACTCGTCTTCGGCGGGTGGCGTTCGGCGTGTCCGGGCCGGTTCGGCGATGTGTCGTCCGTGCGCATCAACGGGCTTCCGGGCGACGATCTAACGGGCCCCGAACCCCCGCCTGGCCTTGCTCGAACGGCCCACTCACCCACAGGTGTGACGGCTACGGCCCGTTTCGCGGCCCGCAGGATGCCTCGTCCACAGGTTTGTGGCTCGTGGTCAGCGCGCGGGTGGCGTCATGGGTTTCGCTGGGGGCATGAAGACAACAACACGACTCAAGGGCCTCAGCGCCCTGGTGGCAGCCCTTCCCGATCTCGTCGGCTCCGAGGGGGCGGGCGCCGTCATCGTCCTGTTCGAACGTGACGGTGCGCTCGCGGGGGTGCTCGGCTGGGCGGACGATGCGTGCGACGGGGAGACGGCGCACATGCTCGACGTCGTCGCTGAGCGGCGCGCGACGATGGGTGCGCAGGCCGCCATCGCCATCGCCTATCGCTGCGAGCCGGGCCGCGTCGACATCGCGGCCCTCGCGAAACGCATCGAGCGCCGCGTGCCGCTGCACCACGTCCTCGGTGCCAGCGACGAGCACTGGTGGGCCATCGAATGCGAGCTCGGCTGCTGTGACGGCGCGATCCACGAGATCCCGTCCCTGTCAGAGCAGACCCGCGAGCAGCTTCGCGACGTCCGCCGCGGCGGCGAGGCCATGGCCGCCACCGCGCGCCCCGTTCCCAGCGTCGTCGACGTCCGAGCCGCCTGGGCACGGTTGTGCGACGTCCCCGACACCGCGTCGGGCACCCGGCGACGCTCCCGCAGCGCCAACCTGCAGGTGCTCGCCGACGCTGTCGTCGACGGCCCGACGCGCGATGAGATCCTCCTGTGCGTCGCACCCGAACTCTTCCGTCTGCTGAGCCCGGGCACGCCGCTCGGCGAGCCGGGCCCGCCGATGACGAGCGCGTGCCTGCGAACTTGGCTGCCGCTCGTGCCGCGCCACGGCCGCGCCGCGTGGAAGGCCCTCGAGGCCGCCGCGACCTGGCGCGAAGGCGACCTGCGGGGAGCCGGTGCGTGCGCCGCGGCGTCGCTGCGCATCGGGCGGACGTCATTGGGGCAACTGCTGCGCGACATCACAGGCACGGGGTTGTCGTACGAGCAGGCCGTCGGTGCGCTCCACACGAAGGCTCGGCAGAGTTCCGTCGCCTGACGAGCGTGCCGGTTGTGGGAGCGCGCCACATCGTGGACGTCGTCGCGCGAACGATGGAAGCCGCGGGCAGGGCCGCCTACTGTGTCGCAGGTCAAGAGTTTCAGCGACACAAGCCCCGGCTTGCTGAGCGGCAACCCTCCCTCGCGGCGGGGTGCCCCGGGTGACGACAGGGCCGCCCGTGGGCGGCAAGCGCGAGAGGTGGGTTGCGACCCACCTCGGAATCGAGGACGTCATGGTTTCGCACCGTCGCCTCGCCGTGGCCGACCCCGCGGCGCCCCTCACCGACGACGGGTTCAACCCGCACGCACGTGCCGTCCACATCGGCACCCTGACGCTGGAGAACGGCGCCGCCCTGCCCGACGTCATCATGACGTACGAGTGCTGGGGCGAGCTGAACGACGACGCGAGCAACGCCGTCCTCGTCGAGCACGCCCTGACCGGAGACTCGCACGTCGTCGGGCCGGTCGGCCCCGGGCAGCCGACGGCGGGGTGGTGGCCTGGTCTCATCGGCCCCGGCGCGCCCCTCGACACCGACGAGCTGTTCGTCGTGGCGATCAACGTCCTCGGCGGCTGTCGCGGCAGCACGGGTCCCATGTCGCTCGCACCAGACGGCCGGGTGTGGGGCGGGCGCTTCCCACACGTCAGCGTCAGGGATCAGGCGCGCGCCGAGGCGCGGGTCGCCGACGCTCTCGGCATCGCGCGCTTCCATACCGTCATCGGCGGCTCCTTCGGCGGGATGCGCGCCGCGGAGTGGGTGGCGACCTTCCCGCATCGGGTGCAGCGCGCCCTCGTCGTCGCGAGCTGCGCGGCGGCGGGCGCCGACCAGATCGCGTGGGGGCACACGCAGGTGCGGGCAATCGAAGCTGACCCGGATTTCCGGGGTGGCGGCTACCTCGAGCAGGGCGTCTTCCCGACGTCGGGGCTCGGGCTCGCCCGCCAGATCGCGCACACCTCCTACCGCAGCGCGAACGAGTTGCAGGAGCGGTTCGGGCGCGAGTCGCAGGGAGCGGACCGCACGCTCGACGGCGGCCTGTTCGCCGTCGAGAGCTATCTCGAGCACCACGCCGCGAAACTCGTCGCGCGGTTCGACGCCATGAGTTATGTGCGGCTCACGCAGGCGATGGCGACGCACGACGTCGGCCGCGGCCGCGGCGGCATCGAGCCTGCGCTTCGGGTGTTCGGGGGTGAGCTCGTCGTCGCCGCGGTCGACTCCGATCGGCTGTTCCCGGTCAGCGCCTCCGCCGACATCGTCCGGGCTCACGGGCGCGGACGGCTGCGTCTCATCCACTCGCCGCACGGTCACGACGGTTTCCTCATCGAGGCCGACCAGATCGCGGCGCTCGTGCGCGAGGTCATCGCCCGGCCGCTCACGGCCGAGGCGGGCCGCGTCCGTCCCGTGGCGTGACGGCGGGCGCTCGCGGCACCTCGGGTAGCGTGTGAGCCGATCGCCACAGTCGCAGAACAGGGGTTGCGCATGTCCGTCGTCGTCAGTTTCGCTCCGGGCCCGGAGGGTGAGGCCGCGGTGGCCGAGGCCGTGCGTCAGTCGAGTGTGCTGGGGCGCCCGCTCGTACTCGTCTCGACCGTCCCGAGCGACGACGCGCGCGCTGCCGCGCAGGAGAGTGCGGACGCGGTCGGCGGCCGCGTCGTGCAGGTGGAGGAGGGCCAGGACGCGGTCGAGGTGATCCTCGACGAGGTGGCCGAACTCGACCCGGCGCTGCTCGTCATCGGGCTGCGTCGCCGCACGCCCGTCGGCAAGCTGATCCTCGGTTCGAGCGCTCAGCGGCTGCTGCTCGACGCGCCGTGCCCCGTCCTCGCGGTCAAGCCCACAGCGCACTGATCTCGCGCTGCTCCCAACCCCGGCCTCACGCGCTTGCGTCAGGTCGGGAACACCCGCGCATGCAGGGGCGTTGAACCCCGTGATTCTGCGGTTCTCGACCCAGAGTTCTATAATGGTGGAAGAAGCGACGCGGGGGATCGAATCAGGCACCACGGTGTCATGCGAGCTCAGGTGAGCCTCGAGCAACTGGCTCTCGTCGGATCCCGACCCCGTGGTTCGTCTCTTCCCTCGTACGAAGCGCTCGGCGCGCGATTGCGCCTGCCCGATGCGTTGTGCACTCTCGGAAGGTAGTTGGTGACCTCAGTGTCCGAAACGGCTCAGACCTCCGCGCTTCCCGCGGACATCGACCATCCCGCGGTCATTGCTCTGTTCGAGCAGGGGCGCGCGAGCGGCACGGTCGACAGCGTGGTGCTGAAGACCGCCCTCGAAGAAGCGAAGATCTCCATGGCCAAGCAGAAGGCGGTGCTGAAGGCGCTGGGGGCCGAGGGCATCGAGATCGTGCTCGACGAGGCTCACGCGGCCCAGGCCGTCGCCACGACGACCGGGCGCAAGAGCGCGGCGAAGAAGTCGACTGCCAAGAAGACGGCGACGAAGACCGCTGCCGCGAAGAAGACCACCGCGGCCAAGACGACGACCGCGAAGAAGGCTGCCGTCAAGAAGACGGCGGCGCAGAAGGCCGCCGAGGCTGAGACTGACGTCGAGCTCGACGAGAACGTCACCGCCGACGAGGCGCGTGAGGCCCCCGCGAAGAAGGCAGCCGCCAAGAAGACCACAGCCAAGAAGGCGACGGCGAAGAAGGCCACCGCGGCCAAGTCGACGACCGCGAAGAAGACCACCGCCAAGAAGGCATCCGCTGGCGAGCCGGACGAGGTCGTCGCCGAGGACGTCGAGATCGACGACGTCGTCGTGACGGACGTCGAGGCAGGCGCCGAGGAGGTCGACGAGGCGAAGAAGCCCGCCGGCGAGGCCGAAGACGAGAAGGGCGGCTTCGTCCTGCGTCCGGGTGACGAGGATGACGCGCCGGCCCAGCAGGTAGTGACGGCGGGTGCGACGGCCGACCCGGTCAAGGACTACCTCAAGCAGATCGGCAAGGTCGCCCTGCTCAACGCCGAGCAGGAGGTCGAGCTCGCGAAGCGCATCGAGGCCGGCCTGTTCGCCGAGCAGAAGCTCGAGTCGGGCGCCAAGATGGACATGAAGCTCAAGCGCGAGCTGTGGTGGATCGCCTCGGACGGCAAGAACGCGAAGAACCACCTCCTCGAGGCCAACCTGCGTCTCGTCGTGTCGCTGGCCAAGCGTTACACGGGTCGCGGCATGCTCTTCCTCGACCTCATCCAGGAGGGCAACCTCGGCCTCATCCGCGCGGTCGAGAAGTTCGACTACACCAAGGGCTACAAGTTCTCGACGTACGCGACGTGGTGGATCCGTCAGGCCATCACGCGTGCCATGGCCGACCAGGCGCGCACCATCCGTATCCCGGTGCACATGGTCGAGGTCATCAACAAGCTGGCTCGCGTGCAGCGTCAGATGCTTCAGGACCTGGGCCGCGAGCCCACGCCGGAGGAGCTGGCCAAGGAGCTCGACATGACCCCCGAGAAGGTCATCGAGGTCCAGAAGTACGGCCGCGAGCCCATCTCGCTGCACACGCCCCTCGGTGAGGACGGCGACAGCGAGTTCGGTGACCTCATCGAGGATTCCGAGGCCGTCGTCCCGGCGGACGCCGTCAGCTTCACGCTGCTGCAGGAGCAGCTGCACTCGGTGCTCGACACGCTGTCCGAGCGCGAGGCGGGCGTCGTTTCGATGCGCTTCGGCCTCACCGACGGCCAGCCGAAAACGCTCGACGAGATCGGCAAGGTCTACGGCGTGACGCGTGAGCGCATCCGTCAGATCGAGAGCAAGACGATGAGCAAGTTGCGTCACCCGTCGCGCTCGCAGGTGTTGCGCGACTACCTGGACTGAGCCAGACGGGTAGCGAGGCAAAAATCCGCGTCATTCCGGCGCTTTTTCGCCTTACGTCGTGAACTCTAAGGGTGCACAGCGCTCCTAGTCGGGGTATCGCTCAGACTGGAGGCATGCCCGGAGAGTTGAGCGTGCCCGAACTGCGTGAGTTGCTGATCTCTTGGGAGCTTGCGCTCAAGGCCGACAGACGCTCGGCGCAGACGATCAAGTCCTACACCGAGGGCGTCAAGCAGTACGTCGCGTTCGCTGAGGCGCGCAAGGCCGACCCGCTGAGCCGGGCGACCTTGCGCGCCTTCTGCGTGCACCTGGGCGAAACGGGGCGCGAGGCTGCGACCGTCCGTGCTCGCCAACTCGGGGTGCGCAGGTTCACCTCATGGCTCGCCGAGGAGGACGAGCTCAGCGCAGATCCATTCATCGGCGTCAAGGCGCCGAAGCTCGACCAGAAAGTCATCGAGCCGCTCACCGCCGACCAACTCAAGGCGCTGCTTCGCGCCTGTCGTGTTCCGGGCGAAGCAACCGCCGCCCGAAAGCTGCGAGCCCGCCGGGACGAGGCAATCCTGCGCTTGATGATCGAAACCGGCGCGCGCGCGGGCGAGGTGGTCGCGATCCATGTCGATGACGTCGATCTGAGGGAGCAGACGCTCGTCATTCGCCGCGGCAAGGGCGGCAAGGGGCGCGTCGTGCCGTTCGGCCCGCAGACAGGGCAGGCAATCGACCGTTACATGCGCCTTCGCCGGGGGCACGCTCTCGCTTCACGGCCCGAGTTGTGGCTCGGGGATCGAAGCAAGGGGTTCTCGTACGATGCGCTGCACAAGACGTTGCGTCTTCGTGCGGACGCGGCCGGCATCGAGGGGTTCCACCCTCACCGCCTTCGCCACACCGCCGCGCACCGCTGGCTCGCAGCCGGCGGCAGTGAGGGCGGGCTCATGGCCGTCGCTGGATGGACGCGGCCCGACATGCTCATGCGCTACACGCGCGCCCAAGCTGCGGCCCGCGCTGCCGAAGAAGCCAAACGATTGAACCTGGGGGAACTGTGACGGAAATGCTCGACGCGGAATCCATTCGCGAACTGGTGGGGCGTCGTAAGCGCCTCATGCCTGAGATCGATGCCGCTTTGGCAGTGATCCGAGCGCAGGGGAAGCGGCAGGGCTACCTCAACGAAATCGTGATCCGCTGCGACGAACGGCACAAGGGTGGCCTGCCCAAGCTGGGCACCGCAGTGCGGCTGGACACCTCGCGCTTCGTCGTGCACAGCACGATCAAGTGGGCGCCCCGCGATCAACTGAAGCTGACGCCCTGGCAACACGAGGCCTACCTCGGAGTGGGACTGGGTGACGACCCACTCGACGACGCCGCTCTCGTCGACTGGGCGCGGCGCCTCGATGAATGGTCCCGCGGTCTACCGAGCACCGGAGGGCGGTGGCTGCGTGGGCAGACGCCGTTCGACCTGTGGACCATCGTGCGGGTAGGAGAGGATCCCGTGATTACGCCATGGGTCCGGTGCAGGCGGGGGGCGGTTCGCGGGCTGGCGCTGCGGGCGACCTCTCGCGTCATCGTGGACGCTGGGGCATTGCGACGTCGACCGCACGGTGGTGCATGGGCCTGAGTGTCCGCCATGTGACTACGCGACGAATGGCCGGCGCGGCTGTCCGCACCCGTCGCACGCCTGAGAACACCGGAACCCGTACACGGGAATCTGTCTCTCCCCTGCGGGTCGAACGATCCAAGAGCCCGAGGGGTGCATAGCCCTACGATGAACGCCCGTCACCTTTCGAGGTGGCGGGCGTGTCGTGATGGCGGGTTCCGGCGTGGGAAGATGGAGCCTTCTTCTATGAGAGGTCGTGCCCGATGGCGGGCAATAAGGCTGTTACCCCTGTTCGTATGTCGTGTGTCCGTGGTTCCTGCACGCGAGTAGCTTCGAAGCGATCGGTTCGCGGTTTCTGCAGCACGTGTATAGACACGAATCGAATGAGTGCTTCCCCTGGGGCTGCTTTAACCGGCGGGGCATGGGTTCAGTCGCGGGGTGTTCAGCGATGGGTTCCAAGCATCTAAGACGGGCTAGCAGTTCACTGGGCTCGATGAACGCCCGCCACCTCACCTCGAGGTGGTGGGCGTTTCGTCGTTTCAAGCAGTGCACGCTATCCGTTACGAATAGAGTAACGACTGTGAACACTTATAGGCCGTGTGCAGTGTGCGAGCAGCCCATCGACGGCCCCGTGGTCGCCGTCGACGTCCACCACCGTCGCAACCGCCACGAACGGGGGTGGACGGCGCGGGAAGCTGTATGCCTCGAGTGCGTGGCGAAACCTGCGGATCGCACCGCCCTCGCCTACGTCACGGGCATGGCGCATGTCGAATCATGGTGGCGAGAAGAAACGCCCGCGCCGTGCGCCGGCTGTGGCCGCCCGACCATCGTGCGCCCCGACGGTCGCCGCAAGGTCGTCGCGTGCTCGAGCGCATGCCGAACGGCCTCGTACCGGGAGACCAGTTCGGAAGCCGTAACGCGCGAGTGTGACGGTTGCGGAGCAGTTGTCGCGGGCCGCTCGGATCGCCGCTACTGCTCGCCCGCGTGCCGGCAGAGGGCGCACCGCCGTCGTAGCGCGGCCCCGGAAGTGCAGGCCGTCGCGCCCGTGGCCGTGGAGTTCGAGCCCGCGAAGGTGCCCGGCAAGTCGCTTGAGCGGTGCCGCCAGGAACAGACCGAGAGCATTCTCGATTGGGTGGAGACCGTCACCTCGTCCACCATGACCCCGCGGCCGCTCGCTCGCGCGGCATGGCTCGCCGCTCAGGTGGACGCCCGCACGCTGGCACTGCTCGAGGATCACCTCGTCGAGGGTGGCACGTGGAGTTCGGCGGCCGAGCAGCTTGGGTTGCCGCTGGGAGAGGTGCTGGCCCGGTATCAAGGGCGGGTGAAGGTGAGCGGCGAGGGGCGTTGAGGCTCGGAGCCCTACGGGCAGGGAAGTTGCCTTTGCTGGAACCCTGCCCAGAAACCCCTGAAGCGCCCTGGGTTTGGTTCCGACCCACCTGAAGGAGAATCGGACCATGCCCAAGAAGTACGACCAGCAGTTGCGTGAGCACGCCGTCAGGATGGTGCTCGACAAGCGCGCCGCCGAAGCATGCTCACAGCGCGTCGCGATGGACGCCGTCGGAGCCTCGCTCGGCATCGCGCCGGCGACCATCCGTAACTGGATGCCCCGTGCTGGCGAACAACCAGCCATGGTGGGCGCGGCAGCGCCACGTGAGTCCCTGGAGGAAGAGAACCGGCGCCTTCGCCGCGAACTCGCAGAGACACGGCGCGCGAACGAGATCTTGAAGAAAGCATCGGCTTTTTTCGCAGCGGAACTCGACCGCCCCACGACGAGATGATCCGGTTCATCGACGAACACAAGGGTCAGTTCGGGGTCGAGTCCATCTGTCGCGTGCTGGGCGCGATGGAGTGTGGGTTCATCACGTCGCGTGGCTACCGGGCAGCGAAAGCCCGCCCGCGCTGCGCGCGAGCGATCCGTGACGAGGTACTCATCGACGAGATCCGGCGCGTTCACCAGCAGAATTACGGCGTGTACGGCCAGCGCAAGATGTGGCACGCGATGCGCCGCCAGGGCTGGATGATCGGACGCGACCAGACCGCCCGGCTCATGAAAGTCGCTGGGCTGCACGGTGTTCGGCGCGGGCGTCACCCGTTCACGACCGTCGCGTCGAAGCTGCCCGATCACCGCCCGGACCTGGTCGAGCGTGACTTCCACGCGATGGCGCCGAACGAGCTGTGGGTTGCGGACATCACGTACGTGCGCACCGTCGGTGGGTTCGCGTACACGGCGTTCATCACCGATGCGTGCACAAGGAAGATCGTCGGCTGGTCGGTCGCGTCGTCGCTGACGACGCAGGCATTGCCGCTGATCGCGTTGCAGCAGGCGATCACCACGACCCCGGCGGCGCGTCAGGGCGGGCGGCTCGTGCATCACAGTGACCGCGGAGTCCAGGGCGGATTCAACTGGTCGTCGCAACACCTTGACGTGGAAGGTGTTGGCGATGGCAGCGAACGACAGGGACCAGAGCA
>NZ_JBXASS010000014.1:0-40887 GCF_058809565.1 Dermacoccus sp. MPR-E5
CGCCCATCGCCCCGGCGCACCCACGACTCCAGCGCCCCTATGATTGACACGCACCAAGGGAGGCGTCCGGGTTCCTGGTGGGCCCCCCGGTCTTCAAAACCGGTGAAACCGAGCATCTCGGTTTGGCAGGTTCGATTCCTGTCCGCCTCCGCAAGTCTCAGGGCCCCGCGAGCTGGCGGGGCTTCTCGCATGTGTCGTCATTGGCCCGTCTTCCGGCCGCGTGGGCTCGCCGCCGCGGCTCGGAGCGACGTGCCACGGAGGGTCACTCGAGCCATGAGTGCGCCGGAGCGGCGAAGGGCGTGAAAACCGTTGCTGCGCAGGATTGTCAGACCTGCCCGATAGGTTGGGGCGCATCAGCACTCGACCTGGAGGAACGATGGCCACGAGCGACGACCCACGTCGACGCATCCCGCGCACCGACGAGCTCCTCGCACGCTTCGCCGACGAGGTAGGCGCGCTCGGACGCGACGCTGTGAAGCGCGCCATCGTCTCTGCCCAGGCCGACGTCCGCGCGGGCACCATCAGCCCCGACGGCATCGACGCGGCCATCGCATTGCGCCTGCCCGAGTCGGCCACCACCCTGCGAGCGATCCTCAACGCAACGGGCGTCGTCGTGCACACCAACATCGGGCGCGCGCCTCTCAGCGACGCCGCGGTCGAGGCGCTCGGTCGCGCTGCGGGGTACGTCGACGTCGAGTTCGACCCCGTCACTGCCACGCGCGCCAAGCGCGGCCGCGCAACGCTCGACGCGCTCCAGGAGCGGGTGCCGGACGCGGGCGGCGCACTGGTCGTCAACAACGGCGCGGCGGCACTGCTGCTCGCCTGCCTCGCGATCGCCGGGGACACGGACGTCCTCGTCAGCCGCGGCGAACTCATCGAGATAGGCGACGGCTTCCGTCTGCCCGAGTTGCTGCAGTCGGCCGGGGCCCGGCTCGTCGAGGTAGGCATGACGAATCGCACGCATCTGCGCGACTACGAGAACGCCATCGTCGACGCCGAACGTCACGGCCGCCGGGTGGGCGCCGTGCTCAAGATCCACACGAGCAACTATCGCGTCGAAGGGTTCGCCGGGGTGCCAGGCGTGCGCGATCTCGCGGCGCTCGGCGTCCCCGTCATCGCGGACGTCGGCAGCGGCCTGCTCGCCCCCGGACGGGTGCTGCCCGACGAGCCCGACGCGACGAGCTGGCTGCGCGATGGCGCGACGGTCGTCACCGCGAGCGGCGACAAGCTACTCGGCGGGCCGCAAGCGGGGCTCGTTCTCGGCGACGCCGACGCCGTGGAACGCGTCCGCCGCCACCCGATGGCCCGCGCGATGCGCGTCGACAAGCTGACGCTCGCCGCTCTCGAAGCCACCCTGCGCGGCCCCGAACCCCCCGTTACCCGCGCCCTGCACGAGACGCGCGACTCGCTCCGTCAGCGCACGACACACCTTGCGGCGGCCATCGCTGACGTCGTTCCGGGCGCCGAGGTCGTCGACGTCATCGGACGCGTCGGTGGGGGAGGCGCGCCTGGTTTCGAGCTGCCGAGCCTCGCCGTCGCCCTGCCGGAGCCCTTCGCGGAGGCGCTACGCCTCGGACGCCCGTGCGTCCTGGCCCGCACCGCGCTTGGACGCTGCCTCGTCGACCTGCGGTGCGTCCCTGCGTCCTCGGACGCCGACGTCGCCGCCGCGATCCGGGCCGTCGCTGTAGGCAACGAATCCGGCACCCCAGCTGACGACGGAGGACGCGCATGACGATGAACGCGCGGCGTGATGCCACGGCCCCGTCGGCGACGACACCGCTCCTCCCCGCCAGGGGCTACGTCGCCGAGCGCAGCGGCGGCGCGGTGCGGCTCGCGGGGAGTGAGTGCTGATGCGCGTCGTCGCGACGGCCGGTCACGTCGACCACGGCAAGAGCACCCTCGTGCGGGCTCTCACGGGCACCGACCCGGATCGGCTCGAGGAGGAGAAGAAGCGTGGCCTGACGATCGATCTCGGGTTCGCGGGACTCGACCTGCCGTCGGGCGAGAAGCTCGCATTCGTCGACGTGCCCGGCCACCGTCGCTTCATCGGCAACATGCTCGCGGGCCTCGGGCCGGCGCCGGCCGTCATGCTCGTCGTCGCCGCGGATCAGGGGTGGCAGGCGCAATCGCGCGAGCACCTCGACGCGATCGACGCACTCGGTCTCAGGCACGGCCTGCTCGTCATCACGCGCTGTGGCCTGGCGACGCCCGAGCGCGTCGCCGAGGTGCGTGAGACAGCGCTCGGCCACATCGCCGCGACGTCACTCGAAGTTGTCGACGTCGTCGAGACCGACGCCGTCAGCGGCCGTGGCATCGACGAACTGCGGTGCGCCCTCGACGATCTCGTCGCGCAGATGCCACCCGTGGACACGGTTTCCCCTGTGCGGTTGTGGGTCGATCGTTCGTTCTCCGTCAAGGGCACCGGCACCGTGGTCACCGGCACGCTCGCGGCGGGCACGCTGCGTCTCGGGGACGAGTTGGAGGTGGGTGACGAACGAGCGGTCGTGCGTTCGTTGCAGGTGCTCGGGCAGCGTCATGACGAGGTCGCGCCGGTCTCGCGCGTCGCGGTCGCTCTGCGAGGTCTGCACACCGACGACGTGCCGCGCGGCACGCCCCTGCTGACGCCGGGGTCGGCGTCGTGGGTGAACGTCCTCGACGTGCGCAGCGAGGGCGGGCATGAGTGGCAGGATGCGTCGGCGGAGGTCAGCGTCCACATCGGCACAGCGTCCGTCGAGGCGCGGGTGCGACCGTTCGACGAGCGTCACGCGCGGTTGACGCTGAGCGATCCGCTGCCGTTGCGGCTGGGGGATCGCATCATCGTGCGTGATGCGTCAGCGGGGCGGATCCATTGCGGGGCAACGGTGCTCGACCTCGACCCGGCGGCATTGACGAGGCGCGGCGCCGGTCGGGAGCGCGCACGTGTCCTAGCCGGCCACGCGGTCGCGCAGCTCGAACCACTCGTCGCCGACCGCGGCTGGGTGCGCGACGAGTGGGTCACCGCCGTCGGGGCCCGCCGCCCCGAGGTGCTGCGCGAGGGGCTGCCCCTGCCGGGGGAGGGCCTGGGTCGTGTCGAGGGACTCGTCGTGCACGAGAAACAGGCGACGGCTTGGCGCGCCGCGATCATCGAGGCGGTCACCGCTGACGCCGCCGACCCCTTGAGCCCCGGGCTGCCGTCAGGCGCCATCGAGACGCGCCTCGGCGTGCCCCGACGTCTGCTGCCCGCCCTCGTCGAGTCATGCGGCGTGACGAACCCTGATGCGGGTCTCGTGATCCGCGACGGGCGGGTTGTCGGCTCACGCCACGGCTCATCGTTCGGTGCCGATGAAGCGGCCCTGGAGCAACTTCGAGAACGGCTGCGCGCCAACCCGTTCGATGCCCCCGAAGCCGATGACCTCGTGGCGCTCGGCCTCGGCAACCGGCAGCTCGCCGCGGCTGCACAGCGCGGAGCGATCCTGCGACTCAAGGCCGAGCCCGCCGACATCGTCCTGCTGCCCGACGCGCCCGCGCGAGCGATGCGCGAGCTCGCAAGACTGCCGCAACCGTTCACGACGAGCGAGGCGCGCCAGGCGCTCGGCACGACGCGCCGCGTCGTCATCCCCCTGCTCGAGCATCTCGACGCGCGAGGCTGGACGCGGCGTGACGGCAACGCGCGCGTCGTCGTGCGCTGAATCGTGCTGGACGGGGCCGAGCGCAGCACCGTCGGACGGAGCGTCGGAATCGCGACCGACTGAGGCCCACCCGAGCGCGCCGGGGGCGCACCACCCGCGCCCGGCGCCGACCGACCGCCGCTCGGGGCCGATCTTCGACGTGCGTCCAGCCGCACAGACGTAGCAACGCGCCACCGCTGGGAAGGACCCAGCGATGGCGCGTTGCGTTCGATCAGGGGAGCTCAGTCGTCGCCTTCCGGGTCGTCGGCCTTGAGCGACGGCTCGGGGTGGGCGCTGACGCGCGTCGACGTCTGCTCCTTCGCCTGAGCAGCTGCGGCGCGGACGGCGCCGCTCGGGCCGGCCTTCTCGGCGTCGGCGATGAAGCGCTCGGGGTTCTTGTCCTCGATCGTCAGCGGCTTCGACCACGACGCCGCGAGGTGGCGCAGGAAGTTGATGCCGACCTGGTGACGCAGTTCGAGGCTCGCCTGCTGACGGAAGTCGGCCAGGTCCTGACGCTCTTCCTCGGCCATGTGGTCGGAGTTCGCGATGTTGGCCTGGACGACGGCCTCCCACCAGTCTTTCGACCCGGTCGTGGCGGCGTCCGCGCGCTTGATGGCGTCGCGCAGCAGGTTGTGGTCGTGGATCGCGTCCTCGACCTGCTCGTCGTTGCTCTCGGCGTCTGCGCCGCCGGTGCCGATCTTGACGAGTTCGGGGTAGAAGTACAGCTCCTCTGCCTCAGCGTGCAGCTCGAGGAAGATGCGCAGCTGGCTCCACAGCGCGGCCAGACCGTCGGTGTCGTCGCGCGGCCACTCCTCGAGCACGGCGAACGCGCGTCGCTGAGCGGTGTGCTGCTGCAGGATGATCTCGGTGATGTCCATGGCTACCTCCGTGAGACGGCCCCGGAATCGGGGGCTGTTTGCCCTCAATCTCACGCTGACGAAGGGCGTTGCGCCAGCAAGGTGCACCTATGCGACAAAGCGTTCGTGACGGGGACGTCGCGCCCAGCGTCGCGGGCTCGATGACGACGCGCGGGACGCGGACGGCGTGGCGCTCGCCGTCGAGAGGGACGCGTTCAGGTGAGCGCGACGCGGACGATGACGGCGAGGGCGCTGACCGTCGCGAGCGCGAGGATGCTGTGGCGGAAGCGCACCGCGTCGATCGAGTGCCGCAACGGCTGCGCCGCGAGAGCGCCCACGGCCATGAACGGCAGCCACGCGAGCCCGGCACGCAGACCGTCAGCGCTGATCTGGCCGCCGATCGCGAGGCCGAGCAGTGAACTCAGTGAGCCGAAGAGGAAGAACGGCGCGAGTGTCGAGCGTGCCTGCTGCGGTGTGAGTTCCTGCAGGGCGAGGCCGAAGAACGGGCCGCCGATCGACGCCGTCGTCGCCGAGATGCCCGTCAAGGCTCCGGCGCCGAGGGCGATGCCCGACGACGGGCGTACGCGCCAGCGCGTGAGCGATCCGGCGACGGCGACGAGCACCATGCCGGCCACGAGGAGTGACGTGACGGTGTGCGACGCGTTGGCCGCGAGCCAGACGCCGAGTGGCATCGTCGCGAGGCGGCCTGCCATCGCCCACCCGAACGGCCGCCACCGGATGTCACGGTGGGCCCGAGCCATCTCCAGCACGGGCAGTGGCAGGACAACGAATAGCAGTGCCGCCGGCATGACTTGCGGAGCGACCATGACGACGAACGGCGCTGCGACGACGGCGAGGCCGAACCCGGCGATGCGTTGCACGAAGGCGCCGACGCCGACGACGAGACCGAGGACCAGCAGGGTGGTGAGCGGCATCGGACCCCACTTCGGCGAAGGTTGTCGGGCCGCGCGGAGAGCAAGGCCCGGACATAGCAAAAACCCCCGGCGAGCCGGGGGTTCTTTCCTCTGTCTCAACACAGAGTGCACCCGTAGGGATTCGAACCCCAAACCTTCTGATCCGTAGTCAGATGCTCTATCCGTTGAGCTACGGGTGCTTGCTGCTCGGCCTCAGCGGCCTCTGCAACGAGATAGAACTCTACACGCATCCTCGGGGGAACGCTAATCGGCTCGGCCGCCCCTTGTGAACCGGCCTGTGCTCCTCCGCCAGCCCCGCCTGTCATGACCTGCGATTTTCATCCACATCGGCGAATCGCGTCCCCATCCGCGATCCACGTTCACACGCGCGAACGGCGTCCACATCTGCGAATCAGCGTCACATTCGCACGCGTCGGCGCGAGTCGTCGTGACACGGGTCGCCCTGGTGGCAACGTCCGTTGAATGGGGACGTAAATCGCCGATGTGGACGCGGTTCGCGGAAGGGTCAAGAATCGTACATGGGGACGGACTGGTGCGGTCAGCCGGTGAAGGGGAGGGTGCGTTGACCGCGGATACCCGGCGTACAGACGAAGAGGGCGCCGGCGTCGGGCTCCGCGTCGTCCGGCAGGTTCTCTCGCGAGGTCGTGATGAACAGCTGGTCGAGGTCGTCGCCGCCGAAGGCCGGGCACGTCACCAGGCTCGGCCCCACCTCGACGATCTCGCTGAGCGAGCCGTCAGCGTCGTAGCGACGCACGGCGGAGCCGCCGAACAGCGCCGTCCACACTCCGCCTTCGGCGTCGACCGTCAGCCCGTCGGGGTGGCCGATGCCGTCCTCGAGCCGGACGAAGGGCCGACGGTTCGTCAGGCCGGTCTCGGCGCTCCAGTCGAACACCCAGATGATGCGGGTCGGCGTGTCGTTGTAGTAGGCGAGCGTGCCGTCGGGCGACCAGCACAGGCCGTTCGAGATGGTGACGTCACCGAAGACATGGCTCGTCGACCGGTCCGGCGCCAGCCGCCACATCGATGCCGCGCCCTCGCTCTGGTCGTAGGCCATCGACCCCATGTAGAACGACCCGTCGGGGGCGCATCCACCGTCGTTGAACCGGGTGCGCGGCTCGTGCGTCGACGGCCACAGATCGGCGGTGTGCTCCAGATCGGCGAAGTCGACCGAACGCGTCAGTGCGAAACCACGCTCCGTCGCGACGATCGCGCCTCCACCTGCGCGCGGACGCAGCGCTGCCGCGACGTCCCCGACGTGGAATCGCGTGACATCACCGCCCGGCTGGAGCTCGAGGACGTCCCCGGCCAGCATGTCGACGTAGCGCAGCGCCGGGTGGCCGCCGCCCCAATCGTCGGCCCAGATGACGCCCTCACCGTGGTAGGCGTGCGGTTTCGCGACAGCTTCAGCCTTCATGACGTCAGGCTATATCGGGCGGCAACGCTCCGCGACGATGCTCGGATGCCGCTGTCGGCTCAGACGTCCTCGGCCTTGAGTTCGGTCGGGTCCCACTTGGTGATGCCGTCGTACTGCCAGCCGCGGTCCTTGACCGCCTCGCGCGACTCGAGGCGCATCGTCGGCGTGAGGCGGTCGAGGTAGAGGTAGCCGTCGAGGTGGTCGGTCTCGTGCTGCAGCATGCGGGCGAAGAAGCCGTGCCCCTCGATGACGATCTCGTTCCCGTCGAGGTCGGTGCCCGTCACCTTCGCCCAGTCGGCCCGCGCCGTCGGGAAGTGCTCGCCGGGCACCGACAGGCAACCCTCGTTGTCGTTCTCCTCGTCGGCCTCGCCGGCAGGCACGCGACCCTTCTCGAGCTTCGGGTTGATGACGACGCCGCGGCGGTTATCGCCGAGTTCGTCGTCGGGACAGTCGAAGACGAAGATGCGCTGCTTGACGCCGACCTGGTTGGCTGCGAGGCCGACGCCGTTCGCCGCCTCCATCGTCTCGAACATGTCCTCGACGAGGGCGCGCGTGTCGTCGGTGATCTCCTTGACCCGCTTCGTGGGTGCGTGCAGGGCCTTGTGGCCGACGATGGTGATGGGGCGAACAGCCATGAGGAACCTCGAAGAACGCGGGTCGGCGGGTGGGCGTCGATCATTCTAGGGCCCTCGGGTGGGGCGACCGGGTGCATGGGTGCTCGCCGACGTGATCGAGCGAAATCGGCGGGATCGAGTGCCCCGACGCTCGATCCCACCGATTCCGCTCGATCGCGGGCGCGGGTGAGCTGCGACAAGAGGCGACGGAGCACGTCGAAGCCCCTCGACCCGACGATGCGGGTGAGGGGCTTCGAGATGAAACGAGGCGAGTGTGCTCAGTAGCGTCGCTCGTTCTTGCGCAGCGCCTCGGCGCCGTCACCGACCGACGTGTCGAGGTCGGTGGCGTAGACGCCGTCACCGACGCCGCCCTGCAGCTGCGGGTTGCGACCGACGCGCGAGTGGCCGCGGCCGTAGAAGAAGTAGATCGCGAAGCCGATGAGGAGCCACACCACGAAACGCAGCCACGTCTCGACGGGCAGGTTGAGCATGAGGTAGAGGCACACAGCGGCGGCGACCCACGGGAGGACGGGGCTGCCCGGCACCTTGAACGGGCGCTCGAGGTCGGGGCGCTTCTTGCGCAGCACGGGCACGGCCAGGCTGACGAGGAAGAACGCCGACAGGGTGCCGATGTTGACCATCTCCTCGAACTCACCGATCGGGATGGTCGCCGCTGCGACCGCGATGATGAAGCCCATGACGAGCGTCATCGGGACCGGCGTGCCCGTCTTGGGGTTCGTGCGTGCCATGCCCATCGGCAGCAGGCCGTCGCGCGACATCGCGTACATGACGCGGGTGGCGCCGATCATCAGCGTCATGACGACCGTGGCGAGACCCGCGACGGCGCCGGCTGCGATGATCTGCGCGTACCCGGGATGTCCGTGATCGCGGAAGGCCGCGGCGAGTGCGCCCTTGGGGTCGATCTTGTCGTAGCTCACCATGCCGGTGATGACGAGGCAGACGGAGACGTAGAGGATCGTGCAGATCGCGAGCGAGCCGATGATGCCGATCGGCAGGTCGCGCTTCGGGTTGCGCGTCTCCTCGGCGGTGGTCGCGACGACGTCGAAGCCGATGTAGGCGAAGAACACGAGGGCTGCGCCGGAGATGACGCCCATGACGCCGAACGCCTGCGGTTCCATGCCCGTCATGAGCTCCCACAGGGGGCGCTTGAGCGTGTCGGACGTGCTCTCGAGGTGCTGAGCCGGCGGCACGAACGGGGTGTAGTTCGACGTGTTGATGTACTGGATGCCCATCACGATGATGAACAGCACGATGAACAGCTTGACGGCGACGAGCGTCAGGTTGACGCGCATCGACTCCTTGATGCCCGTCGCGATGACGCAGGTGAGCACGGCGACGAGGCCGAAGGCGGCGATGTCGAAGTGGGTGAACCAGCCGGTGCCGCCCTGCAGATTGTCGGGCAGCTTCAACCCCCACTCACCGAACAGGATGTTGAAGTACGCGCTCCAACCCTGGGCGACGACGCCCGCGGCGAGGATGAGCTCGAGAAGCAGATCCCAGCCCACGATCCAGGCGATGAGTTCGCCCATCGTCGCGTAGGAGAACGTGTAGGCCGAGCCCGAGACGGGCACCGCCGACGACAGCTCGGCGTAGCACAGGGCCGCGAGACCGCAGCAGAAGGCGCCGATGAGGAACGAGATGACGATGGCGGGGCCCGCCATCGTGTGCGCGGCTCGCCCCGTCACCGTGAAGATGCCGGCGCCGATGATGACGCCGATGCCGAAGACCGTCAGGTCGAGCGCTGACAGGTTCTTCTTCAGCTGGAACTCGGAGGCTTCCGAGTCTGCGATCGACGCTTCGATCGACTTGGTGCGCAAAAGGCTCATGTGAGCGCCCTTTCACCGGATGGTTGGAACCGTGTGAGATTACGTTCCGTCTCGCCATGTGGAGCCATCGTCCACATCGTGGTCGCGACCTCGTCGGCGGACGGGTTGAGGTGAGGTCGCGTGTTCACGGCTCACCCACCAGGCCGATTCGTCACCCTGCTCGGGCGACGTCTCGTCCCTGTCATGCCGCTGACGGTACGTGTGATCGGTGTCACTGTGGGGGTTTGGGTGGTCAACCGTGACAAATCCGTGAGGATCGGTGTCGTCCTCGGCGGCTCGACGTTGCCCGCGGCCGTAGCGAGCTCGGGGCTGACGGACCGCGAGGGGGCGGGTGTCGTCGCCGCCTGACGGGCCGTGACGCTGCGACTCATGACGCTGCGATTCGCGGCGCGGCGTCTCGCGGCGTTGTTCGTCGTCGGACCAGCCGACGCCATCCCACGACTCGTCATGCTGCGACTCGTCGCGCCAGTCGTCCTCGACCCACGGGTCACGCCATTCGTCGTCGTAGCCCTCGTCGTCGGCGTGCCGCGCGTCCGCGTGCCCGCTGGGGCGCGGGTCGTCCTCGTCCTCGAAACCGAAGATGAGCCCGCAGATGTCGCGGTATTTCTCGTCGGGGTTGCGCACGTAGTCGATGACGTTGAGCGCCTGCTCCTGACCCGCCGACTCGATCTTGAACGTGCCGTAGCCGAGCAGCCGCGCGGCGGGCGAGCGGTTGTACGACATGTCCGTCACCTTCGACAGCGGCATCATCGCCACCTTCTTGACGAACAACCCGTGCACCAGGATGAGGCGCTTGTTCGTGATGACGAACGTCTGGTCCCACCATTCGACGACGCGCCAGGCGAGGTGCGCGGCGAGGACGAGCCAGATCCACCACGCGGCGTTCGTCAGCGGGCCCATCCAGGCGGGCGCGCAGATGCCCGCGACGATGACGAGGACGAACCCGACGACGCACGAGGTGATGGCGGGCAGCACGCGCGCCCAGTGCTGCTTCATCTCGAGGACGACGTCCTCACCGCGCGCGAGATAACCGGCGACGCGGTCGCTCGCCTGATGTGGGCGCAGTGGGCCCATGGGTTCAGTTCTTGCCGAGCAGCGCGTCGAAGAATTCGCGCAGGTTGGTGACAGCGTTGCGCAGCACGTCGCCGACGGCGCGCACGACGTCGGCCGACTTCGCGGGGCTCGAGAAGACGGCGTAGATGATGAACGCGAACAACAAGAACTTCAGGATCGACTTGAAGTTGATCTTGTCCATGGCGTCGTCTCTTTCTGGTGGGTGGAGCGCGCGGGGGAAGGCACGGGCAACTCTCGCATCCTTGCAGGGTTCACCCATGCTGCGGCGCAGGCGCGCCGAACCGTTTTCGCGGCGCTCGCCGGCGGGTGCGCGCCGTCAGGCCCGCCGTGGAACGCGCGCGCCGCTGTCGCTGGTGGTGCGTACGCTGACGGCGTGGATCTGGCGATGAGTCTGCGCGATGCGCTCGAACGAGAAGCCTCCGGTACGGCGATCAAGCAGTTGAGTGACGCTGTCACGCGCCTGTCGACCCGGTATCGGGCCGTCGCGGCGGCTGACGAGCCCATTCTCGCGCGCCCCGTCGACGTGCTCGCGTACGCCCACTACCGCATGCCCGCGACGTTCGGTGCGGTGCGTTCGGCGCTGCGCGCCCTCGCCGATTCCGGTGTGTTCGACGCTGATTCGGTGACGTCGATGGTCGACCTCGGCGGCGGCACCGGCGCCGCGGCCTGGGCGGCGGCGGACGTCTTCGAGACGCTGCGCGACATCAGCGTCCTCGACCAGGTGCCGGCCGCGCTCGACCTGGGGCAGCGGCTCGCGCGCGCCAGTGGGGTGCCCGCCCTCGAGCGCACCGTGTGGCAGGAGGGCCGCGTCGGGTCGTGGAACGTGACGGTCGGTGCGCCATCCGGTGGCGGCGCCGATCTCGCGACGGTCTCCTATGTGTTGAGCGAGTTGTCGCCGCAGCAGGCCGATCGCATCGTCGCCGAGGCGACGTCAGCGGCGACGCGCGCCGTCGTCATCGTCGAACCCGGCACGCCGGACGGCTACGCGCGCATCCTGCGAGCCCGCGATCAACTGCTCGAGCAGTCGTGGTCGGTCGCGGCGCCATGTCCGCATCAGGGGGCGTGCCCGTTGCTCGCCAAGACGGAACCGGATTGGTGCCACTTCGCGGCGCGCGTCAACCGTTCGTCGGTGCACCGGCAGATCAAGGGTGGCGAGCTGTCGCACGAGGACGAGAAGTTCTCGTACGTCGCGATGGTGCGTGAGCCCGCGCACGTGGCGCAGGGTGTGCCGTTGCGCGACGGCGTCGATCTGACGCAGCGCCCCAGCGAGCGCGACGCCCGCATCATCCGGCATCCGAAGAAGAACAAGGGGTTCGTCGAGCTGCAGGTGTGCGAGGCGCTCGACGCCTCAGGCCTCGCCGGCCAGGTGCGACGCGCCGTCGTGACGAAGAAGGCCGGCCCGGCCTACAAGCAGGCTCGTGACGCTGGCTGGGGCGACGCCATCGACCTGGGTGCTCGGGGCTGAGGGCTGAAACGTTGCCATGCAGTGTTTCAGCCCCGAATGAGCGTGATGGGGGCCGAAACCCTGCACTGCAGGATTTCGGCCCCCATCGAGAATGCGGCTCAGGCGCTCACGCGTCGTGCGTCGCGATGCCGTAGAGACGGTCGCCGGCGTCGCCGAGGCCGGGCACGATGTAGCCGTTCTCGTTGAGCTTCTCGTCCATCGCACCGGTGACGAGGGTGATGGGCACCTCGATGTGCGACGTCAACTCCTCGAGCTTCGCCAGGCCTTCCGGCGCGGCGATGAGCACGACGGCCGTGATGTCGTCGGCGCCGCGCTCGACGAGGTAGTCGATCGTCGCGGCGAGGGTGCCGCCCGTCGCGAGCATCGGGTCGACGACGTAGACCTGACGGCCCGACAGGTCGTCGGGCAGACGGTTCGCGTACGTCGTCGCCTCGAGCGTCTCCTCGTTGCGCACGAGACCGAGGAAGCCGACCTCGGCCGTCGGCAGGAGCCGCATCATGCCGTCGAGCATGCCCAGGCCGGCGCGCAGGATCGGCACGAGCAGCGGACGCGGCGTCGCGAGCTTGATGCCGCGCGCCGTCGTCACCGGCGTCTCGACGTCGACCTCCTCGACGCGGACGTCACGCGTCGCCTCGTACGCGAGGAGCGTGACGAGTTCGTCGACGAGGCGACGGAACGTCGGGGAGTCGGTTCGCTTGTCACGCAGCGTCGTGAGCTTGTGCGAGATGAGCGGGTGGTCGGCAACGATGACGCGCATGGGACAAACTTAACCCGTGGATCTTCCCGTGGCACCAGCGATCGAGCTCACGTACGACGCGTGGATGGGGCGCGCGCTCGAACTGGCGCGTGAGGTGGGCGCGGCGGGAGACGTGCCGGTCGGAGCGCTCGTCGTCGATCCTGACGGCGAGGTGATCGGCGTCGGCGCGAACCTTCGTGAGGTCGACGGCGACCCGACGGGTCATGCGGAGATCGTCGCGATGCGGCGCGCTGCAGCGTCGCGAGGGGGCTGGCGCCTCGACGGCTGCACCCTGGTCGTCACGCTCGAACCGTGCCTCATGTGCGCGGGGGCAGCCGTTCAGGCGCGGCTGCCGCGCATCGTCCTCGGGGCGTGGGATCGCAAGGCCGGCGCCTGCGGCGGGCTGTGGGACGTCGTGCGCGACTCACGCTCGACCCACCGCATCGAGGTGGTCGGCGGCATCCGTGAGGACGAGTGTTCGGCGGTCCTCAAGGAATTCTTCGCGACCCGACGGTGACGCGCGCAGCGATCAGAGGCGGATGCCGGGGGCGAGGCGGCCCTCGTCCTGCAACCGGCGGAGCGCGGGAACGACGCGGTCGCGGACGCCCGCGGGGCTGATGGTGTTGAGGTAGATCTTCGTGCTGCCCTCGAACCCGGCGAGGTTGGCGATGCGCCACTTGAGCACGACGTGCCAGGGGATCTCGACCTCGCTCATGGACGGCGGACGGTGGTGCCACTCCTCGTTGCACGGCACGTCGGCTCCGGTCGCGGCATGCGCGGCGTGGACGAGGTCGGCCATTGCGTGACGTTCGTCGTCGGTCATGAGCCATGGCTCGCACGTGCCGGACGTCGACCAGATCTCGATGCTCGGGTAGCGGTGGCCGAACCCGGCGAAGGCGATCGCGTGAGCGTTCTCCGCGACGACGAGATCGTGGCTGCGCGCGTAGGCGATGAGTTCCTCGAACACGCGCGGATCGCGACGCGCCGCATCGATGTCGAGGTCGGTCGAGGTGCCGAACTCGTCGATGCCGACGATCTGCTTGTGCAGGTGGTCGAACGACGCGCCCGCCGGCTTGAGCCAGTTCTGGAAGGCCGCGACGTAGCGCACGTGCGGGTTCGTCGCGTACAGCTCGGCCATCGCGTCGATCGTCAGGTCGAGGTATTCGCGGTGCTCGGTCGGCGTCAGGGCGCCTGACGAGGCGAGCTGGTCGCTGCGCGTCGCGCCGTCGACGTAGTGGCGGCGGCCGACGATGACGTCATGGGTGCTCGCGAAGAAATCGCCTGCAGCGTCGAGGAGTTCGGCGTCCGTGGCGGCCTCGGCGCGCTCGCCGAGACGCACCCGCGCGAGGCGCAGCAGGTGTTCGCGCCCTCCGTCAGCAGCCTCGTAGGCGCGGCGGCGGGCCTCGATCGCGTCGTCGAACGTGTAGCCGTGGTTGGCCTGCCAGTAGTCGACCGACATGATCTCGAACAGGTTCGGGATGCGGCGGAACTCGGCGACCTGCGACGTCACCTCGGCCGGCGTCAGACCACGCAGTCGGACGAAGCGCGACCCCTCGGCGGAACCTGCGGCGAGGACCGAGCGCACCTTCTCCGGTGGCGTCTCGAGGTAGCGGTCGGAGCAGAACGCGCAGGACGACGTGAAGTCCTGCGCCACGAGGTCTTTGACATCAGGCGGGACGAGCCCGAGGGGACGGTCGCCGCGGCCGGGCACCGTCCACACCTTCGTACCGCTCAGCGGGTTGACCTGCTTCGTCGTGCCGTCCGCCATCGTGCGGATGAACTCGGTCGGCTGCTGGCTGGCGTCGCGCGTCATGTCTTCAGTCTCACCCACGGCGCCGCGCCCCGTCTCCTCTGCGTGCAAGTGCACCTGGGTGCACTTGCACGCAGAGGCATGGGGCTGCGCGACCGGGCGCGACTCTGCGCAGGTTGGCGTAACTCTGCGCACGCTGGCGCGGCCGTCGACGATCGCGTCAGGGCGCTTCGAGCGTCGCACCGGGCCGCGATGCGGGCGTCAGCGTTGGATCCAGGTGTCCTTCGCGCCGCCGCCGGCCGAGACGTTGACGATCATCGTGCCCGCTGGGGCGACGCGCGTCATCGCTCCCGGTGTCGTGACGGCGACGGTGCGCGAGGCGTCCTGCCCGTCCGGGCGCTGCAGCACGAACGCGCGCAGGTCGACGTGGCTCGGCACGAACGAGCCGTCGACGAGCGTCGGCAGGGTCGACAACGGCACGATGTCCTGCGCGACGAAGCGCTCCGGCGTCTCACGGATCTCCCGACGGCGCGTCTCCAGCTCGTCGGCCGAGCACTCCGGGCCGACGGTGATGCCGCTGCCGCCGTAGCCGTCGATCGGCTTGACGACGAGTTCGTCGAGGCGATCGAGCACCTCCTCGCGGTGGTCCTCGCGGGCACACAGCAGCGTCGGCACCTGCGCGAGCAGCGGCTTCTCGCCGAGGTAGAAATCGATGATGTCGGGCACGAGCGCGTACGTCGCCTTGTCGTCGGCGAGGCCGTTGCCGGGCGCATTGACGATGGCGACCGCGCCCGCCGCGAGCACGTCACGCAGCGCGTCGCCGAGCGGACGACCGTCCGCGCCCTTCGCTTCGAACAGCTCGGTCTCACCCATGCGCGGGTTGAGCAGGTGCACGCGGTGACGTTCGCCGCCGTCGAGGCGCCACAGCTTGCCGTCGTCGACGACGAGGGCGTCTGCCGTCACGATGGCGGCGCCGACCTGGCCGCTCACGAGGTTCTGCTCGTACCAGGTCGTGTCCGTCGGGCCGGGGGAGACCATGCACAGGCCGATCTCGGCCTCGGCAACGCCACCGTCGACGAGTCTTGCGCTCGCGATGAGCGACTCGTGCAGCAGCCCGTACGTCCGGGTCGGGTGCTCGAGCGTCTCCGCGGGCGGCAGGATCTCGGCGAAGTGGTTCTCGAGCACCTCACGGTTGATGTGCGTCATGCCGAGCCCGCCGGGCATGCGCAGGTTGTCCTCGAGCACCATCCACTCGCCGGACGCGGGCGAGACGAGGTCGAGGCCGCAGATGCCGGCGCGGACGAAGTCAGCGGGCACCCGCTGGCCGTCCTCGGACCAGCCGGGCGAGCGACGCAGCATGTCGGCGTCGACGCGGCCCGCCCTGATGATCTCGCCGGGGCCGTAGACGTCGCGCAGGAAGAGTTCGAGCGCACGGACGCGCTGCTCGGCGCCGGCGCTGAGCTCGGCCCAGCGCTCGGCCGAGATGATGCGCGGCACGATGTCGATCGGGTACGGGCGGTTGCCGTCCTCGGAGTTGATCGTCACGCCGAGCTCGGTCAGGCCCTTGCCGGCCGCTTCGAGGCGGCGCGACACCTCGTCGGGCCCGAGCGTCTCGATGCGCTCGATGACGGCCGCGTAGTCGGGGCGCAGCTCCGCATCGTCGGTGACGGATTCGTCGTGCACGCCCGGGGTCTCGGGTTCGTGCTCGCGGTATTCGCTGAACGCCACGGGGACGATCTCGCCCTCTGCGCCCTCGTCGTTCGTCGGGTTCGTGCCCTGTGCCGTGGTCATGGGGACGACGTTACGGCAGACGGCTCACGTGCGCTCGCGGACGAGGCGGCCCAGGGTCTGCGCGTTGGCGACGGCGGCGCCGTCGATGTCGTTGTTGAAGTACGCCCAGACGGTGCGTCTCTCGGTGAGCCGGCCGTCGATGCCGATTGCCCATGCAAGAAGGGCGTCGTCCGAGTAGCTGCCGCCATAGAGCTTGGCGCCCTTCGGGCCGTGGAAGCGGATGCAGACGTTCGAGGAGGTGACGCGGACGTCGGCGGTGTGCGTCTTCGGGGTGGGCCCGTCCATGACGACGTAGGCCGCGTCGTGGAGTTCGAGCAGCGCGAAGACCTCGTCGTCGAGCCAACTGTCGTGGCGGAATCAGACGGCGATGTCGAAGCGGCTCGGCATCGCAGTGAGGAAGGCGTCGAGCAGCGCATCGTCGCGTTGCAGAGCCGGGGGGAGTTGGACGAGGAACAGCCCGAGGCGGTCGCCGAGCGCGTCGAGGGCGGGGGTGATGTGCGGTAGCCATTCGTCGAGGGCGGTGAGGTGGCCGACGTGGGTGAGGCCCTTGGGGGCCTTGACGGTCATGCGGAAGCCGTCGGGCAGGCGGCGGTGCCAGCTCTCGAAGCTCGTGAGTGCCGGCCAGCGGTAGTAGCCGGCGTTGAGTTCGACGGTGTCGAAGAGGTTCGCCGCGTAGTACTCGAGGCGCACGCGGTCGGCGACGCCTGCGGGGTAGACGGTGCCTTTCCAGGAGGCGTACGTCCACCCTGACGTGCCGAGGCGCAGTTGCGCTCGGGTGGCCGTGCTCATGGCGTCAGCATGCCACCGGAGCGCGGCGTGATGTTCGGCCGGGACGTGGATGTGGACGAGATCCGCCGAGGTGGACGTGAATCGCGAATGTGGGCGAAATTCGCCGGTGTGGACGAAATTCGCGACGCTCAGTGATGCGTCGGCCAGAGACACGCGAGGAGGGCCAGGCAGAACCTGACCCTCCAAGCGGACGGCTCCATGCGCGACATGGACGCCCCCGAGTCTGCTGCACCGAGCGTGGGAGCCGAGCCCGCGAGGCTCCCACGCCGGAAAGCGGACGAAGGGGAATTACTTCATGACGACGACGGGCGCCTGGCTCTTGCCCTTCTGGGCTTCCTTGGCCTCTTCTTCGGCGCGCTTGACGAGGGCCTGCGGCGGGTGGCCGGCGGACTTGGTGAAGTAGTCGGCGGCGCGGCGTTCGGCGTACATCTTGGCGGCGGCGAGTGCGCCGGTGGAGATGGCGGCGTAGATCGCGGCTTCGATGATGCTGGCGTTCGGGTCCTTCGCGCTGCGCGGGCTCTTGCCGGTCGTCATCTTCCACGTCTTGGTGGCGGTGGTCGTCGCGATCTTGCTCGCGACGATGCCGGCGCCCATGCTCAGCACCTTCCACACGAGGTTGCCCATGGTGTTTCCCCTTACGTGTCGTCGGCCGTCGTGAGGCGTCGTCGAGCCTCGGGCCGTTGATGTCTTGGGTCCATCCTCGCGCGTGCATGTGTCGCTGCGCCAGTCGGCATGGTCATCAGCCCGGTCTGACGGGGGTGGGCGTCGTGGCGGCCGGCTCGTGCACGAGGGATCCGGCGTCGGCGTGAGGTGCGCACGAGCCGTCAGCGGGGATGCCGGAGTGCGAAGCGGGCCGAAGCGTGTCGTCCGTCGGTGGTCGGTGCTAATCTCACGCTCGAACGACAGGGGAGCGCAGTGTGCGCTGAGATCGTGCCGCATCCGGCACCAAACCCTCGAACCTGACCCGGTTAGCACCGGCGGAGGAAGTCGAGTTCTCACTCGTCGCGCGTACGTGCGGGCGACGACGTCCCTCACTGGCCGTGAGGAGGAACGTTCACATGATGTCTCGTGGTGGCCGCGCCGTGCTGGCGCTCGCGTGCGTGGGTGCGCTGGCGGCGTGTAGCGTCGACAACAACTCGTCGGGCTCGAAGTCGAGTTCAGCGGGCGGCTCGGGTGCGTCGGGTTCGGGCGCGTCGAAGACGGTCACGTTGGTGACGCACGAGTCGTGGGCGCCCGACAAGAACGTCATGGCCGAGTTCACGAAGCAGACGGGCTACACCGTCAAGGTCGTGAAGTCCGGTGACGCCGGTGAGCTCGCGAACAAGCTCGTGCTGAGCAAGAACAACCCGCTCGGTGACGTCGTGTTCGGCATCGACAACACGTTCGCCTCGCGTGTCACGACGAACGACGTCCTCGAGCCGTACAGCCCGAAGGGCGCGCCTGCGTCGGCGTCGAAGTACGAGCTGCCGGACGGCCAGGGCAAGGGGCAGCTGTCGCCGATCGACACCGCGTCGGTGTGCGTCAACGTCGACGACGCGTGGTTCACGAAGAACCACAAGACGAAGCCCGCGTCGTTCGACGACCTCGTCAAGCCCGAGTACAAGAACCTCATGGTCGCGCCGGGCGCGTCGTCGAGCTCGCCGGGCATGGCGTTCTTCCTCGCGACCGTCGGCCACTACGGCCAGGACGGCTGGGAGGCGTACTGGAAGAAGCTCATGGCGAACGGGCTCAAGCTGACGTCGGGCTGGAGCGACGCGTACGAGGTCGACTTCACCGGCAGCGGCAAGGGCAAGCGTCCGATCGTCGTCAGCTACGACAGCTCGCCGGCGTTCACCGTCGACAAGGCGGGCACGTCGACGACGTCGGCGCTGCTCGACACGTGCTTCCGATCGACCGAGTACGCCGGTGTGCTCAAGGGGGCGAAGAACCCCGACGGCGCGAAGGCGCTCATCGACTTCATGAACGGTGCGAGCTTCCAGAAGTCGCTGCCCGACTCGATGTACGTCTTCCCCGTCGACTCGAGCGTCGAACTGCCCAAGGCGTGGGCGGCGAACGCGAAGCAGCCGACGAAGCCGATCGAGGTGTCGCCCGCCGACATCGACAAGAACCGTTCCGAATGGCTGACGAAGTGGAAGGACGTCACGTCCAAGTGACGCCCGAGCGATGAACGGCACCCGTGATGGTCTGCGTCGCGGCGCACGAGCCCGGGGCGCTCGCGCGCCGTTCGTCATGGCCGCGCTTGCCGTCGTCCCGCTCGTGTTCCTCGCGATCTTCTTCGCGTGGCCCGTCGCAGCGATGGCGGTGCGTGGGCTCGCGCCGGGTCGGCACGTCGATCTGGGCGGATTCACGGACGTCCTGACGCGCCCGCGCATCCTGCGCGTGCTGTGGTTCACCGTGTGGATGGCGGCGCTCGCGACGGCGTGCTCGGTGCTGCTCGGTGTGCCCGTCGCGCACGCCCTGTACCGGCTGCGCGTGCCGGGGGCGGGGGTGTGGCGCGCGCTCGTCGTCCTGCCGTTCGTCCTGCCGACGGTCGTCGTCGGCGTCGCGTTCCGGTCGCTGTTCGCCGACGGCGGCCCGCTTGCCTGGTTGGGCTGGGACGGCTCGTGGCAGCCGGTGCTGCTCGCGATGGTGTTCTTCAACGTGTCCGTCGTCGTGCGCACCGTCGGGCCGATGTGGGCGTCGCTCGACCCGCGCACGGCGGAGTCGGCGGCGGCACTCGGGGCATCACCGCGGGAGGTCTTCCGGACGGTGACGTGGCCGCAGCTGCGCCCCGCCGTCGTCAGCGCCGCGAGCGTCGTGTTTCTGTTCTGCTCGACGGCGTTCGGCATCGTCCTCATGCTCGGTGGCCTGCGCTACTCGACGCTCGAGACGGAGATCTACTCCCTCACCGTCGAATTCCTCGACCTGCGAGCCGCGGCGGTGCTGTCGGTGACGCAGTTCGTCCTCGTCGCGGCGCTGCTCGTCGTCAGCGAACGCTCGCGCATCGGGCGTCATGACGAGCGGGTGCGGCGTGGCGTGACGCAGCAGACGGCGCTGCGACGTCCTGGGCGCGGTGACGCGGCTGCCCTGACGCTCACCGCCGCTGTCGGGGCGCTCATCCTGGCGCCGCTGGTGACGCTGCTCGTGCGCTCGCTGCGTTCCGATGGCGGCTGGACGGTGCAGCACTATCGCGGATTGGGTGACCTCGGGGTCGTCGGTGCGCTCTCGCAGAGCTGGCGCATCGCGATCGACGCTGCGTTGCTCGCGCTCGTGCTGGGGGTGTGCGTCTGCGTCGTCGTGTCGTGGCGCGCGGCGAGCCCGAAGGGGCGGAGTGTCGTCCGGCTGCTCGACGCGGCGTTCATGCTGCCGCTCGGCGTCTCGGCCGTGACCGTCGGTTTCGGTTTCCTCATCACGCTCGACCGGCCGCCTCTCGACCTGCGTTCGTCGTCAGCGCTCATTCCGATCGCGCAGGCAATGGTCGCGCTGCCGCTCGTCGTGCGCACGCTGACGCCCGTGCTGCGCTCGCTGGACCCCCGTCCGCGCGAGGCGGCCGCCGCGCTCGGGGCCTCGCCGGTCCGGGCATGGATGACGGCGGATCTGCCGGTGCTGTGGCGACCCTTCGTCGCGGCAGCCGGGTTCGCGCTCGCGGTTTCGCTCGGCGAGTTCGGCGCGACGGCCTTTCTCGCGCAACCTGATTCGCCGACGTTGCCCGTCGTCATCTACCAGCTGATCGGGCGCCCCGGTGACGCCAACTTCGGTGGCGCGATGGCAGCGTCCGTCGTGCTCGCAGCCGTGACTGGCCTCGTCATGGTGGCCGTCGACAAGATCGGCGGCGTCGCCGCAGGGAGGATGGGCTGATGGTGGGACGACCCAGGCGAGGCGACGCCGGTCCGGCGTGGGCTGGTGGGACGCCGGTCGGTGAAGAGCGGGCCAACGGGATGCCGTCTGGTGGCGAGAGGTCCGACGGGTTGCGAGCCGGTGGGACGCGGTCCGAGGGGATGACGTCTGGTGGCGAGCGGGCCGATGGTGAGCGGGCCGCGGAGGCGGCGCGCGGGCTCGTCGTCAGCGGCGCCCGCGTGACGTTCGCCGGCCAGGAGTCACCGGCGCTCGACGACGTCGATGTCACCGTCGACGCCGGGCGCGTGCTCGCCGTCCTCGGCCCGAGCGGCTGCGGCAAGTCGACGCTGCTGCGCGCCGTCGCAGGCTTGCAGCGTCTCGACGCGGGGCGCGTCAGCTTCGACGGCGACGACGTGACGCGCGTGCCGACGCACAAGCGCGACTTCGCGCTGATGTTCCAGGACGGCCAACTGTTCGGGCACCTCGACGTCGCCGCGAACGTCGCCTACGGGCTGGCGCGACGTGGTGTGGGGCGCGCCGAGCAGGCCGCACGCGTCGGGCAACTGCTCGACCTCGTCGGGCTGCCTGGCTACGAGAAGCGTTCTCCCGCAACGCTTTCCGGCGGTCAACAGCAGCGTGTGGCGCTCGCGCGGGCCCTCGCGGTGCGACCGCGGTTGTTGCTCCTCGACGAGCCGCTCTCGGCCCTCGACAGAGGCCTGCGCGAGCGGTTGTCGACCGATCTGCGGGCCATCCTCACCGCCGAGAACGCGACCGCACTGTTCGTCACGCACGATCACGGCGAGGCGCTCACCGTCGCCGACGACATCGCCGTCATGCGCGACGGACGCATCGTCCAGCACGGTGCCGCGCCTGAGGTGTGGGCCGTGCCGTCCGACGAAGACACCGCCGATTTCCTCGGCTTCACGACGACCCTGGACCCCGACGAGGCGACAGCGGTGGGCCTCGCGCCGGGGCGTTGGAAGTTGCGTCAGAGTGCCCTACGGGTGGTTGCGACAGGAACGGCGTCCGGCTCCTCTTCGGGAGACGGTGTCGCAATGCGTGACGCCGGGGCGACGCATGGTTCCTCGTGGGGCGAAGCGGCCGGAGCGCGTGACGCCCGGGCCCCCCGCGCGCTGGCGGCGAGCATCGTGCACAGCGCGGTGGCGGACGAGTTGACGCGCGTGAGCGTCCGGCTCGATGCGCTGCCCATGCTGGAGCTGGCTGCTGTGGCCTACCCCGGCGACGTCGAACCGGCCGCGCTCGAGCCCGGCGCCCGCGTCGGCGTCGTGCTCGACGCCTCCCAGGGCGTGCAGTTCACCCACTGACGATTCCCGGGCAACATCGCGCGTCAGAGCTTGCGGACCGTCAGGCTCTGCGCGATGCGTCCGACGGGGCCGTGGATGTCGTGCAGTGACGTCATCGTGACGCCGAGCCCGCTCTCGCCCATCGCGACGGTGGTGTCGAATCCCGTTGCGGTGGGGTCGGGTTGGCGGAAGAGGTGCACCGTCAAATCGACGTTGGGGTACATCCACTCGCGCGGATCGACGCGGACGGCGATGCCGTTGGCGCCGTCGATGACGGAGAGGAAGTGCGTCGTCGGGGTGATCTGTTCACCCATGACGATCGGCAGCTGCGTGCGCAGCCAGACGCGGTGTCGGCCCGGCACGTAGGGTTCGGCCTCGTAGCCGTCGAGGGAGTGGATGAAGCCGCCCGGCCACATGCTCGACATGCTGTAGGGGGTGCATTCTTCGAGGGCCGGCATGGCGGGCACGTCGGCGCCCGCCACCGGCGAGGAATCCTGCTTCGACAGACGCCACGCGCGCCCGACGATGATGGTTCGTCCGTCGACGCTGAACGTCGCTTCGACGAGTTCGATCGTGCGGCCGGGGCGGATCGTGCGCACCGACACGAGCGTCGGACGCAGCGGGATGAAGCCGAGGACGTCGAAGGTGATCTTCGCAAGCTGCATGTCGTCGCGCGGCTCGTGCTGTTCGATGCAGTGCACCATGAGCCCTGCCGACGCGGCGAGGTGCTGCTCGCCCTCGTTCCAGGCGCCCTGCACGTGGATCGTCGGATCGAACAGGCGCGCGCCCTCGGGGGCTCCTTCGGGGGTCCCGAGGCGGGAGATGAAGTAGGCGTCGACGTCCTCGCGCGGGGTGAACGCGGGAAGCTCAGGTGCATCAGCTGGCATGCCCTCACCCTACCCATCTGGTGTGACCTGGATCGCTTCGGTGGCGGCGCCGCGTACCCATCTGCGATTCCTGTCCACATTCAGTGGCTCGAGCGGGTCAGACGCGCGTGGAGCCTGGCCCAGGCAGCTGCGGCAGGGGGAGGGTCTCGAGCCACTCGGCGATGAGGGCGCCCACGGGTTCGACGCCGGCTGCGGCAGCCACCTCGTCGGCGAGCCGCACGAACTGCTGCGTCGTCACCGTCTTGCCGGTGTTCTCGGCCACCCATCGCTGCAGCAGCGTGAAGAACGCGGCGTCACCCATCGTCAGGCGCAGGGCGTGCAGCGTCAGCGCTCCGCGCTTGTAGACGCGGTCGTCGAACATGTCCTTCGGGCCCGGATCGTGCAGGCGCAGATCCTTCGGCAGCCGCGACAGGCGCAGCCACGCCTCGCGCGCCCGCTGGTCGGCGCTCCCGAGATGGATCTCCTCGCTCCACAGCCACTCGCTGTAGCAGGCGAAACCCTCGTGGAGCCAGATGTCCTCCCACGACGCCGCCGTCACGGCGTTGCCGAACCACTGGTGCGCGAGTTCGTGCGCGATGAGGCGCTGCGCGTCCCAGCCGCGGTTCGCGAAGTTCGAACCGAACGTCGACAACGTCTGCGACTCGAGGGGGATCTCGAGCGGGTCGTCGGTGATGACGGCCGTGTACGAGGCGAAGGGGTACGCGCCGAAGCGCGAGGAGAAGAAATCGATCATGTGCAGCTGGTCGGAGAACGCCTCTCGGACCGGCTCACGCAGACGAGGCGGGAAGACGAGGCGGACGTCCGTCGGCTTCGCCTGGATCTGACGGGTCTGGTACGGCCCGATCTGCAACGTCGCCAGGTACGGAGACATGGGTGCTGTGCACTCGTACGTCCACGTCGCACGTCGGCCCGTGTGACGGCGGCGCAGCAGAGTGCCGTTGGCGACGACGTGGTACTCGGCATCCGTCGTCACGGCGAAGCGGTAGACGGCCTTGTCCGCGGCACGGTCGTTGCACGGGAACCACGTCGGCGAACCGTGGGGCTGCGACGCGACGATGACGCCGTTCTCCAGCTCCTCCCAGCCCGCGTCGCCATCGGGCCCGCGCATCGGACCGGGCGAACCTTTGTAGGCGACGGTGACGGTGAAGCGCGCGCCCGGCGCGAGCGGCTGCGCGAACCGGATGAACAGCCGCGAACGCTCCTGGCCGAACCGCGCCATCTTCGCGCCCGACACCGTCAGCTTCGCGACCTTGAGCCGGTGATGCAGGTCGAGTTCGATCCGGCGCACCCCGCCGTCGACGAGCGAGGCCTCCGGCACGTCGTCGACGATGCGGCAGGCGAGCACGGCCGTGGCGTCGAGACGGTTACCGGCGGGCGTGTAGTCGAGGGTCAGATCGTAGGAATCGACGCCGAACGCCAGATCGCCGTGACCCGGGACGTAGGGGTCGGCGCCGCCGCTCGGAGTGCTGCTGAACATCAGGAATCGCTTTCGGGTCGTGCGGTTGGCGTGGCGTCGCGTCCCTCGAAGGAGGCGCCGTTCGTGACGGGCTGCCCGTCGCCGGGGTGTTCGTCGGATGCTACCGGTGAGGACGGTTCGTCGTGGAACTCGACGTGGGTCGCGCCCTGCGAAGTGCGCGCCGCTTCGTCATCGTGCGCGACGGCGTCGGTTTCCATCTCGCCGCCGTCGCGGCGGGCGTCGGCGGGGTTCTCGTCCTCGATCCACGGGCCGATGGGATTGCCGAGCCAGCGGGTCTTGTCAGGCACGCTCTCGCCGCGCATGACGAGGGACGTCGGCCCGACGGTCGCGTGTGTGCCGATCTTCGCAGCGGGCAGGACGACGCTGTTGGGGCCAAGCGTCGCGCCGGCGCCGAGGGTGACGGTGTCCATCGCGAGGATGCGGTCGTGGAACAGGTGAGTCTGCACGACACAACCCGAGTTGACGCAGGCGCCGTCGCCGAGGCGGATGAGGTCGGCTTCGGGCAGCCAGTACGTCTCGCACCACACGCCGTGGCCGATCTTCGCTCCCATCGCGCGCAGCCACAGGTTGAGCACCGGCGTGCCGCCGTTGGCGCGGATGAGCCAGGGCGCGGCGACGACCTCGGTGAACGTGTCGGCGAGTTCGTTGCGCCACACGAACGAACTCCACAGCGGGTATTCGGTGACGCGCAGGCGCCCGACCAGTAGCCACTTCGCGATGACGGCGGACGCCCCGCCGAGCGCGCCGAAACCGACGAGCACGAATCCTGCCGTCAGCGCCGCCAGCCACCACGAGTGCGTGTCGGCGACCCACAGCATCGTCAGCGCTGCACCGGCGATGAGCGCCGAGTGCAGCGACTGCGGGATGATCCGCAGCGCCTCGACGACGGCGCGCGCGACACGCAGCTTTGTCGGCGGCGCGGTGGTACGGGAGGCGTCCGTCTCACCGGCCTGGCGGCGCAGACGTTGCGGCGGCGAGCCGAGCCAGCTCGTGCCCTTCTTCGCCGCCCCGCGTGCGGGCGCGGCCGACAGTACGGCGACGAGGCCGCGCTTCGGCACCTTGCGCCCGGGCGCGGCCATGCCCGAGTTGCCGATGAAGGCACCCTTGCCGACCTTGACGGGCGCGATGCGAATCCAGCCGCCGCCGAGTTCGTAGTTGGCGACGAGGGTGTCGTCGGCGAGGAACGCGCCCTCGCCGACGTCCGCCATCTTCGGCAGCATGAGCACGGTCGAGGCCTCGACCTCACGTCCGATCTTCGCGCCGAGCGCGCGCAGCCAGTTCGGCGTCAGCGTGCTCGAGTAGAGCGGGAACAGCCAGGTGCGGGCCTCGTCGAGGATGCGCATGGTCGTCCACGCGCGCCAGCCCTGACCGCCGTGAATCGCGTGGTGACCGGCGACGAGGCCGCGGCCGAGGGCGCGCACCGCAGCCAGGATGACGAGGGCCGTGACGACGAAACCGACGAGCGTCGCTGGGATGACGCCGATCGCGCCGATGCGGGCGATGTCCGCGACCGAGTCGGCGTGACGCAGCCAGGGCCACAGCACGGCCAGCCCGGCCGCCGAACCCACCGCGGGGATGAGCGACGCGGCCATGCCGGTCGCGCCGTACGCGACGAGCCAGATCGGCTTGTTCGGCGGCGCCTGCTCGTCCCACGGGCCGCGTGCGGTGCCGATGTGCTCGGCGGGCGCCCCGGACCAGAGCTGGTCGGCGGGCACGCGACCGAACACGCCCGAACCGGGAGCGATCTCCGCGCGCTTGCCGACGCGGGCGCCGGGCAGCAGCGTCGAGCGCGTGCCGACGCGGGCGTTCGGTCCGACCTCGATGCGTCCGAGATGGAACGTGTCACCGTCGATCCAGTGCCCGCGCAGCTCCACCTCGGGCTCGATCGAGCAGCCCTTGCCGAGCGTGAGGAAGCCGGTGACGGGCGGCAGGCTGTGCAGGTCGACGTGCTTCTTGATGTCGCAGCCGAGCAGGCGGCCGTAGAACTTGACGAGCGGCGCACCGGCGAGGTTGGTGGCGCCCAGTTCGTCGGCGATGCGTTCGGCGAGCCAGACGCGCAGGTGGGTGCGTCCACCGCGGCTGTACGCGCCCGGCGTCACCCCCGCGAGGATGGTGCGGGCGAATCCGGCGGCCAGCAGCATCCGCCCCGGCGGGGCGACGAACAGCACCCAGCCCACGAGGATCCACCACCAGCTCAGCGTCGGCACCCACGTCATGCCGGAGGCGTGCGCGAGGTTCGCGCCGGCACCCAACCACGTCAGCCAACGCAGCGCCGAGAACTGGCGTACAGCGAGCGACGCGACGACCTGCAACGTCTGCGTGCTGCGGCGCACCTTGACGACGTTGTCGTTCAATCGCCCGGTGGGAGAGGACATCTGGTCGATCGTCGCGGCGAGTTCGGTGATCGAGTTCGCCTCGTAGACGTCGGCGACGGTGATCTCCGGGTTCGTCTCACGCAGCCGCGCGACGAGCTGCGCCGCCGTCAGCGAGCCGCCGCCGAGGTCGAAGAAGTTGTCGTCCGGCGACGTCGGGGGAGTGCCCAGGATGCTGGCGAACAGCTCCTGCAGCCGCGCCGCCGTGCCCGTGAACGTCTCGCCGTCGCCGTCACCCATCGGGATCTCGAGGGGCCACGGCAGCGCATCGCGGTCGATCTTGCCGGAGGTGCGCGTCGGCAGCGTGTCGACGACGGCGAGCTGCGGCACGAGCGCCGCGGGCATCGTCTCGCGCAGGTGCGCGGTGGCGGCCTTGCGGTCGAAGCCGTCCTTGACGGTGAGGTAGCCGACGAGCAGCTTGTTGCCCGTCTCCGAGGTACGCACCGCCGCAGCCGCACCACTGACGTGCGGCAGTTGCAGCAGCGCGGAGTCGACCTCGCCGAGCTCGATGCGTCGGCCGTTGAGTTTGATCTGGTCGTCGGCGCGGCCTTGGAACGTCAGACCAATCGGATCGTTGACGACGATGTCGCCGCTTCGGTACGCGCGATCCCACCCGAGCGTCGGCATCGGCGCGTACTTCTCCGCGTCCTTGGCCGGATCGAGGTAGCGCGCGAGGCCGACGCCGCCGATGATGAGCTCGCCCGCCTCACCCTGCGGCACGGGGTTGCCCTCGGAGTCGACGACGGCGAGATCCCACCCGTCGAGGGGCAAGCCGATGCGCACGGGTGGCTCACCCGTCAGCTGCGCGGCGCAGGCGACGACGGTCGCCTCCGTCGGGCCGTAGGTATTCCACACCTCGCGGGCCTCGGTCGCGAGACGGGCGCCGATCTCGGGCGGGCACGCCTCGCCGCCGAGGATGACGAGGCGGACGTCCTTGATCGCCTCGTGCGGCCACAGCGCGACGAGCGTCGGCACCGTCGAGATGATCGTGATGTCGTTCGCCGTCAGCCACGGCCCCAGATCCATGCCCGACTTCACGAGGCTGCGCGGTGCGGGCACGAGGCAGGCACCGTAGCGCCACGCGAGCCACATCTCCTCGCAGCTCGCGTCGAACGCGACGGACAGACCCGCCATGACGCGATCACCCGGCCCGATGGGTGCGTTCTGCAGGAACAGGTTGGCCTCGGCGTCGACGAACGCCGCAGCGTTGCGATGCGTGACGGCGACGCCCTTCGGCTTGCCCGTCGAACCCGAGGTGAAGATGATCCACGCGTCGTCGGTGAGGGCAGGGTCGCCGGTGCGCACGTCGTCATGCGCCGCGGCGTCGTCGGCGTGCGGCGCGCGGGGGCTGATGACGAGGTCTTTGCCGACGATGGCGGCGACGTCGGCCTCGCCGAAGACGGTGTCGGCGCGCTCGTCGGGGTCGTCGAAGTCGACCGGCACGTACGCGCAGCCCGCGACGAGCGTCCCCGCGATCGCGACGTACAGATCAAGGGTTCCCGACGGGATGCGGATGCCGATGCGCTCACCCGAACCGATGCCCAGCTCGTGCAGGGCGTCGGCGAACTGCTCTGCGGCCTGGGCGAATTCGGCGTACGTCAGCACGTCCTGGCCGTTGTCGACGGCCGGGTCGTCCGGGTGCGCGGCGACGCTCGCGCGCAGGATGTCGACGAGTGTGCGCGGCGCGGGAGCCAGATCGCCACGCAGCAACGGGTCGCGGGTTCCGGATGGCTCTGGCTCCGCAGCCTCCGGCTCGGTGGGAACAGGGGCTTGAGGCGTCGTGTCGTCGGGGCGCGTCATGCTCACGGATTCCTGCCGTCGAGGTGTGGTGACACCTCATCGTAATGGGCAAGGCTCCTCCCGACGGGTGTCCTCCGCGCACGCGCGATGCGTCGCGCCGGCTGCCGTCCCGTCCACATGGCTGCGGGTCTACTCGTCCGTAGGGAGAGACGCGACGTCCCACCCGGCGGTGCGGGTGCCCCCTGCCGCCGCGCATGGGAGAAACTAGGCGCATGAGCATCGGCATCCTGACCTCTGGCGGCGACTGCCCCGGCCTCAACGCCGTCATCCGTGGCGCGGTGATGAAGGGCGACAAGATCTATGAGCAGGAGTTCGCCGGCATCCGTGACGGGTGGCGCGGCCTCATCGTCGACGACGTGTTCTCCCTTCCACGCCGTCGCGTGCGTGGGCTGTCCAAGGAGGGGGGCACCATCCTCGGCACCTCCCGAACGCACCCCTACAACGGCATCGACGGCGTCGGAGGCCCCGACGCGATCCGCGCCGTCATGGAACGGCACGGCATGGAGGGGATCATTGCGATCGGAGGCGAGGGCACGCTGTCGGGTGCCGCGCGTCTCGCCGCTGACGGGCTGCCCGTCGTCGGCGTGCCGAAGACCATCGACAACGACCTGTCGGGCACCGACTACACCTTCGGTTTCGACACCGCCGTCTCCATCGCGACCGAGTCGATCGACCGACTGCGCACGACGACGGAGGCGCACCACCGCTGCATGGTCGTCGAGGTCATGGGCCGTCACGTCGGCTGGATCGCACTGCACGCCGGGCTCGCGAGCGGCGCCCACGCCATCCTCATCCCCGAGGTGTCGGTGACGCTCGCGCAGATCACCGAATGGGTACTGCTGACGCAGGCGCGCGGGCGTGCACCCGTCGTCGTCGTGTCCGAGGGGTTCCAGCTGAAGAACGACAAGGGCGAACTCGAGGACATCGCGGCCGAACGCGGCCTCGATGCCGCCGGACGCCCGCGCCTCGGTGGCATCGGTGAGGCGCTCGCACCGCTCATCGAACGCTCAACCGGCATCGAGACGCGCGCGGCGACGCTCGGCCACCTGCAGCGCGGCGGTGTGCCGACGGCCTACGACCGCGTGCTGGCCACGCGCTTCGGGCACGCCGCCATCGACGCCGTCATGCAGCGCAAGTGGGGTCAGATGGTGGCGCTCTCGGGCATCGACATCGTGACGGTGCCGATGGCCGAGGCGACGAAGGAGCTCAAGACCGTCCCGCGCAAGCAGTGGGACGAGGCAGCCGTCCTGTTCGGGTGATCGACGGTGCATGAGACGCGCTGGGCGCGCGCCGTCCGGCGTGGGGGCCAGTACCTCGGCGCCGGTGACGGGGGTGCGGGCGGCCGCGACGGCCTCGTCGTCATCGTCGTGTTCGCCCCTGTCAGCCACGTCGACGCGGTGCGTGACGCTGCGGCGCGGGCCGGGGCGGGTGCGATCGGCGACTACCGCGCGTGCTCGTTCAGCGTCACCGGCGAAGGGCGCTTCGAACCGCTCGCCGGCGCGCAGCCCCACATCGGCGCCGTAGGGCGCCCCGAGGTCGTGCAGGAGCAGCGCATCGAAGTCGTGTGCCCGCGGCGCGACGCCGTGCGGGCGCTCGACGCCATGCTCGCCGCGCACCCGTACGAGGAACCGGCCTGGCACGCCTACCGTGCGCTGTCGCGGGAGGATCTTGCGAGGTGATCGCTGCGCGTGATGCGGCGTGGCGGCCTCGCATGACGCGCTGCGGTGGCCTCGCGTGATGCAGGATGGCGACTGGCGAACAGGGAGGCACGCAGTTGCGCGCCTACGTGTGAGTGACCTGCCATCCGGCGGGCGTCTCCTGCGGCGCCGGGCCGGCGAGCACCCAGACCCGTCAGGGCCACAGCCAGCAGTAGACGTGCTTGCCCTCGTCGCCGGCCGTCAGCGCGAGCGCGACGAACTGGGCCAGGAACTCGCCGAGTTCACGTGGGTCGGCCTCCCACTCGTCGGCGTCCTCGGGTGCTTCGACGGCGGCCCATTGGGCGGCGAGGTCGCCGAACGGCCCCTCGCGCGTCGACATGAGCGCGACGAATCCCGGGTCGACCTGCAGGACGAACTTCTGCTCGTCGTCACTCGTCGCGACGAGCGCGGGCCAGCCGTTCGTCACGAACTCCTCGACGGGCACGCCCGTCAACAGCTCGTTGAGGTAGCCGAGCGCGAGGCCCGGATCGACGACCTGGGAGGGGACGACGTCGTATTCGACTGCCGGAGCGTCGGATTCGTCGTCGAACGGGATCGAGCGCACGCCCGTCTCGAGGTTGACGAGCGCCGCGGCCTCCTCGTCGGACGCGGCGGCGAAGTAGTCGATCTGCAGAGCCATGCCTGCATTATCACCCGCGGTGACATCGCGCGGGAGTGATGTCGTCGGCGGCCAACGCGTCGAGGAGCATCGCGAGCGCCGCGGTGTACGTCGCCACGACGGCGGTGTCGGCGACGCGCCGCAGCCTGCTGTGCGGCAGCAGTTGTCGGGTGACGATGAGGGCGTCGCTCGCGAGGAAGAGGGCCCCGCCACGGGCGGTACGGGCGTCGTCCTGGGCGAGCATGGCCATGGCGACGAGGAGCGCCCCGTAGGTCGCGACGACAGGGTCGGGCAGTGCGGACGATGGCGCGTCGGGCGTGCGCGGCTCGGGGGCGCGCGGCTGAACCCTGGCGGCGTCCGGGTTGTGAGCGGCGCTCGGAGCGCTGTCGTCCGGCACGATCGACGAGACGGAATCGCGCCGGGCGGCAACGTGATCGACCACGGCGAGCGCGGCGAGCGTCGTCACGCCGACTGCGATCGTGCGCGGCGTGAAGCGCTGGCGCGCGTGCGCATGACGGTGAGCAGGCCGAGCTGCTGTACACCGAATGCGGCCGCGCCGCGACGCAGATGACGGCGAGCCGCCGCGCCCTCGCTGCGCGACTCGGCGAGCATGAGGTGGTCGCCGATGGCCGAGCCGGTGAGGGCGACGAGCAGCGTGCCGGTGGTACGACGGCGACGCGGGATCCACGCCCCCGGGCGAGTCGCGGCGTCGAGCGCGGCGAGCGGTGCGACGAGATGCTTGGTGACGGCGTGGAGGCGATCGTCGGGCAACAGAGCCCCGAGGCTGGTCGTCGCAGCGACGACGACGTATGCCGCGGCCGAGGGGCGCGTCGTCGCGAGGCGAGCGATGGCAGGGCGCGTGGCCGCGCCGGGAAGTGAGGTGATTGCGCGGCCTGCCGAACGGTGGCGCAGAGGACGCAGTTTCATGCCCGCTCACCGTGCGTCATCGTCATCTCTCCTCGAACTCGGGTTCGGTCTCGGGGCGCGTCAGCGCCGTTCTCGTCCCCTCAGCATCGCAGCTTCGCGATGGCCTCGCGGTGGATATCGACCCCGCGGGCGTGGATAACGGGCAGGCAGCTTCGCGGGGCGGGTTCTGTGTCGCCGGAGTGAGCACGAGGTGGCGAGCTCAGGTTTGCCTGCACTGGTTGGCGCATCTCGCTGCGCGGCCGCATGATCGGCGCATGAATCGCCTGCCCGAACCGCTCGACGAGGTGCTCTTCCCCGCCGAGCTGTTCCGCCCCGAAAGCGTCGACAAGCCCGCCGCGGACGACGGCGTCGTCGCCAACTCACGCCTGACCGCAACGCTCGGCGCCTCGCTCGTCCTCGTCCTGAGCGCCGTCGGCGTCACCTTGCTCGACGTCGAGGGGCTCATCGAGTGGCATGCGGCGCTGGGCATCGCCGCGGGCGTCGTCGTCCTCGTCAAGCTGACCTCCACCGGCTACCGGCTCGTGCGTTACTACACGCGCGACGGCCGCTACGTCGCGTCAGGGCCACCGTTCATCGTCCTGCGACTGCTTGGGCCGCTGCTCGTGGTGCTCACTGCGAGCGTCATCGGCACTGGCATCGTGACGCTGTACGAACCGGACACGATCTGGCTGACGCTGCACGAGGCGTCGTTCTGGGGGTGGATCATCTGCGCCGCGACGCACGTCCTCGCCTACGTGTGGCGGCTGCCGAAGGTCATCGCAGCCCCGCGCGGTCAGCGCCCACGCCCTCGGACGGCGCCCGCGGTCACGGCCGTCGTCGCGATCGTCACCCTCGCACTGGCCGTCGGCTTCGCGGTGTGGTTCGTCATGCAGATGCCCGCTCTGCCCGTTGGGTGACGACGCCGGCCGGCCCGTCGTGGGCGACGAGCCGGCCTCGAAGGTGGACGAAAATCGCCGATGGGGACGGCGGCGCGGTGGTCAGGGGGTCGTGATGGTGCCCCCGTGCGGCATGGCGGCCACGGCGTCGCGCAGTTCGGCCTCCGTCGCGCGGTAGGGGCGCAGGGCGTCCGCGGGGACGCGGCCGAGGCGTCCTGAGCGGAAGTCCTCGAACGCCGCCATGACCTCCGCCTTCGTGTTCATGACGAAGGGACCGTACTGCACGACGGGTTCCTTGATGGGGCGACCGCCGAGCAGCAGCACCTCGAGCGACGGGGTCTCGACGTCCTGGCGGGGGTCGGCGGTCAGCGTCATGAGGTCACCGGCGCTCGTGACGATCGTCTGACCCGCCGAGATGGGCCGGGGCGACGAACCCTCAGCGGGCGTGCTGCCGATGGTGCCCGAACCGGACAGGACGAACACGAGGCCGTTGTAGGACGCCTCCCACGGGATGTCGGCGCGCACGCCGGCAGGGATCGTCGCGTGTGCCATCGTGATCGGCGTGTGCGTGCTGCCCGGGCCGCGGAAGCCGCCGATGGAGCCGGCGATGATGCGGATGAGCGCGGCACCGTCGTGCGTCGTCACGAGCTCGGAGTCCGTGCCGTCGATGTTCTGGTATCGCGGGTCGGCGAACTTCTGCGCGGCCGGCAGGTTGACCCACAGCTGGATGCCGTGGAAGAAGCCGCCCGAGACGACGAGCTCGGCCGGGGGCGTCTCGATGTGCAGCACGCCCGAACCGGCCGTCATCCACTGGGTGGCGCCGTTCTCGATCATGCCGCCACCACCGTGCGAATCTTGGTGCTGGAAGCGCCCGTCCATGATATAGGTGACGGTCTCGAAACCGCGATGCGGGTGCCAGTCGGTGCCCTTCGGCTCGCCCGGGGCGTAGTTGACGGCGCCCATCTCGTCCATGTGGACGAAGGGGTCGAGCTCGTCGTGAGGGATGCCGGCGAAGGCGCGCGTGACCGGGAAACCCTCGCCCTCGTACCCCTTCGGGCCGGCCACGTGACGGGTGACGCGGCGCTCGCGGGCCGTGGCCGCGGGTGCGGCGAGGCGCGGCAGCGTGAGCGTGTCTGCGGTGACGGCGGGCATGTGATCCTCCTGGCGATCGGTTGCCTGATTCAACCTAGTTTACATTTCAACTATTCCGCCTGGCGGGGTGGGTGAGGTGGACGGCCGCCGCCGCGGTTTCGCCCGTGGTCGACGACGTCAGGCGAACACTTGGTGAACATCACGCGCAGGGGGCGCTGGGGGCACCCAGGGGGCGGCCAGCCTGCGCACAATGAGGCGCTGTCCTTCCCCGCGGCGACGTGCCCCAGGCCGAGCGTCCGCCGAACACTTCGAACCTCGAGGAACCTCATGACCAACCGCATCGCGCGCACCTGTGCCCTCTCCGGTGTGCTCGCACTCGCCTTCGCCGGTGCCCTGACGCCTGCCGCGAACGCCGCCACCGTCGTTCCCACGCTCGACGCCGACCTCACGCCCGTCACGCTGCTCGGCACCAACGATTTCCACGGCCACTTCACGAAGGACTTCGCCTGCACCGTCGCCTCGGCCGAGCAGGAGTTCCCGGGTTCGGCGTTCATCTCGGCCGGTGACAACGTCGGCGGTTCGCCGTTCGAGTCGGCCTCGCAGGACGACAACCCGTCGATCGACTACCTCAACGCCCTGAAGCTGCAGGTCTCCTCCGTCGGCAACCACGAGTTCGACAAGGGCTTCGACGACCTGACCGGTCACGTCCAGTCGCGCGCGCAGTGGACCTACCTCGGTGCCAACGTCTACGAGAAGGGCACGACGACGCCCGCGCTGCCCGAGTACAAGGTGCTCGACGTCAACGGCGTCAAGGTCGCCGTCGTCGGTGCCGTCACGACGGACACGAAGAACATGGTCGGCGCCGACGGCATCGCGAGCATCGACTTCGGTGACCCCGTGGCCGCCGTCAACCGTGTCGCCGCGAAGCTGAAGGACGGCGACCCGTCGAACGGTGAGGCCGACGTCGTCGTCGCCGAGTACCACGAGGGTGCGCCGGAGGGCGGCAGCGCGACGCTGGAGCAGATGGAATCCGCGAGCCCCGTCTTCAAGAACATCGTGACGAAGACGAGCGCGAACGTCTCTGCGATCTTCACCGGCCACACCCACCAGCTGTACGACTGGGACGCTCCCATGCCTGACGGCGACGGCACGCGCCCGATCATCCAGACCGACTTCTACGCGCACAACCTGGGCATCCTCAACCTCGGCTACGACAAGGCCTCGGGGAAGGTGAAGCAGTACTCCGTCGTCAACCGCAAGGTCACGGCGCCGACGGACGCCTGCGCGTCGCTGCCCGCCTACACTGCGGCGGCCTCCATCGTCGACTCGGCGAACGCGCGCGCCGCGCAGATCGGTCAGCAGGTCATCGCGCAGGCCACGGGCCCGATCACCTCGGCGCTCAAGCCCGACGGCTCGCGCGACGACCGTCTCGCCGAGTCGAACCTGTCGAACGCCATCGCGCAGAGCTACGTCGACTCCCTCAACGCGCCCGGTCGCCCGGGCAGCGTCGAGATCGGCATCATGAACCCCGGCGGCGTGCGCGCCGACCTCGTCCCCGACGCCGCGGGCAACCTGACGTTCGCGCAGGCCGCGGCCGTCATGCCGTTCAACAACACGGTCGCGACGCGTGAGATCTCGGGCTCGACGTTCGTCAAGCTCCTCGAGCAGCAGTGGCAGCCCGACGGCGCCTCCCGCCCGTTCCTCAAGATGGGCCTGTCGAGCAACGTCACGTACACGTTCGACGAGACCAAGCCCGCGGGCTCGCGCATCACCAGCGTCATGGTGGGCGGCAAGCCCATCGACCCGGCGGCGAAGTACACCGTCGCGTCCAACTCCTTCCTCATGGCCGGCGGCGACAACTTCACCGCCCTCAACGAGGGTGGCCCGATCTCCGACTCCGGTCTCATCGACCAGGGCCTGTTCGTCGAGTGGCTCAAGGCGCACAGCCCGGTGAAGCCGTCGTACGCCAAGCAGTCGCTGTCCATCCATGGCCAGCCGACGAGCGTCAAGGCCGGGGAGAAGGTCGAGTTCACCGCCTCCGGCTTCGACATGACGAGCAAGAACTCGCCGACGAACACCTCGGTCGAGGTCTCGATCGGTGGCCACGTGGTCGGAACGTTCCCGATCAGCGCGACGAGCGCCGCCACCCCGCCCTACCCGGCCAACCACGGTGAGGCCACGATCTCGTTCACCGCCCCGAGCGACCTCGCCGCCGGCGACGCCGTGATCACGCTGAGGGCCAAGGAATCCGGCACGACGGGCAGCTTCCCCGTGACGCTCGAGGCCGGCGCCACGACGACCCCGACGCCGACGACCGAGCCGACGACGCCGACGACCGAGCCCACGACGCCGACGACGGAACCGACGACGCCGACGACCGAGCCGACCACGCCGACGACCGAGCCCACGCCGCCGCCGGCCGGTTCGACGAGCTCCACCACCGGCGCGACGGAGACCGGTTCCGCTTCCGACGGCACGTCCCCGAGCACGACGACGGGGCCGAAGGTCGACACCGATGGCGTGAGCAACGAGCGCGCCGTCACAGGCCTCGCGGGCCTGGCTGTCGTCGTGGTGGCTGCCGGCGCGGGCATCGCGATGCGTCTGCGCCGTCAGAGCTGATCGTCGACAGCAGGGGGCTCATCGGCCCCCTCACGCGCAGCGCCGTCGTCGCTCACGCTGGGGCGGCGGCGCTTCGCCGTGAGCGCGCCGCGCCACATCTGGTGCTCGATCGCGGCGGGCGTGATGCCCAACTGGACGGCCGCGGAGACGATGACGGCGTGGAGCTCGTCGGCGGTGAGGGTGTGGCCGGTGGCGCGGCGCGCGAAGGATCGGGTGAGGGGGCACAACATGACGTCGTCGCACCCTGCGGCGAGCAGCAGGTGACGCCACGTCGAGCCGGACGACTGGCCGGGCAGCGCGCACCAGGCCCGTCGGAGGTCGTCGTCGTGGGCGGCCGCCACCAGGTCGGCGCATGACTCGATACCTCGGCCCGCGAGGAGCGCCGCCGCCTGACGGATGACGGCGCTCTTGTGGGGTGCGTCCACACTGGCGCGGGTGCGGTGGCCGGTGCCGATCTCCTCCCGCCACGTCGTCTCGCCCATGAGATCGAACGCGTGCAGCAGCTCCGACGCGGTGCCCGCCCCGAACGCGGCCTCGTGGCGGGCGACGACGGCGTCGACGGTGCTCGTCATGACGCGGGGCGTCATCACCGCATCGATGACGGCGCTGCTCAGGCCCTGACGCACCGGCACGGCGCGCCATGCAGACGGAGCGCCGCGCTCGAGCACGACGGCGACTGCGAGGGTCGCCGCGCACGACTCGAGATCGTCCCCTGGAACGAGACCGTCCTCGAGAGCTGGCTCGTTCTCCGGAGCAGGCGCGTCTTCGGGAGCGGCCGACTCACCGGCCGTCGGGTCAGCAGGGGACGGCTGGCTGGCCGACGGCGCCTCGTCCGACCCGAGGCCGGTTTCCGCCGGGCCGCCCGCGTCGGGATCGTCCGCCCCGGGGCCGGTCGCACCGAAATCGCCCGGCAGGCGCTCGTCATGCGGCACGACACCGTCATGTGTCAGGAGGCCGGGGCTCATCCACGCGCCGACGAGCGTCGGTGCGGCGTCGTCGGAGGTGTCAGGCGCGGGGGTGTCGAACAGGGGGCCGGGTGCCAGATCGTCGCTCATGGCTCGAGCGTGGCGGGCGGGCCATGAGCGGCGCCAACGTCAGCACGGCCACCCTGTGGATCAGCCTGCTCCGGCAGCGGAAAGAGCGCTCCCGCCGTCACGGCCTGTGGACGACGCGCCCGCGGTGAGAAGAAAGCGGCGGTGAAGGTCGAGACCTCCACCGCCGCTGGGGTGCCCAGGACGCATCACACCAGGGGGGAACGGGAGCACCTTCCTGGGCACGAAGATGAAACTATCGCCCCTTCCTCAGAATTCCCTCTCATGGAACTGTGGTCTGTTTCGCGCGTCTCGGCGGCTTCTATCGTGGGAGCATGAACACCCGCGAGGCATCCTTTCGTCACGTCACCGGACGTGCAGCGCGCGTCCTCATCGTCGACGACGAGGAGGGCCTGCTCACGTCGCTGTCGGCGGCGTTCACGTTCCAGGGCTGGCAGGTGCTGACGGCGACGACCGGCTCGCAGGCCGTCGCCCTCGCGCGGCGCGAGAGCCCGGACGTCGTCGTCCTCGACATCGGGCTGCCGGACACGGACGGTTTCGACGTCCTCGCCCGCATCCGCTCGATCCTGCCCGAGGCGGGAGTCATCTTCCTCACGGCGCGGGATGCGTTGGAGGACAGGGTGAGTGGCATCCGGCAGGGCGCTGACGACTACCTGACGAAGCCGTTCAGCCTCGAGGAGGTCATCGTCCGCGCCGAGGCGCTCATGCGCCGCAGCGGCATGGTCGCGCAGGGGCAGGGCGAGCATCTCGTCGTCGACGACCTCGTCATCAACACCCTGACGTACGAGGTGTCGCGCGCCGGCGAACCGATCCGTCTGACCGCCACCGAGTTCGCGCTCGCGCGGCACCTGGCGCAGAACGGGCGTCGCGTGTGCTCGAAGCAGGAGTTGCTCGCCGCGGTGTGGGGCGAGGATTTCCAGGGCGGTGAGCACGTCGTCGAGCTCTACATCAGCTACCTGCGCAAGAAGATCGACGGGTCGCATCCGGCGCTCATCCACACGGTGCGGGGCCTCGGATACACCATGCGACCCGCCGCGGGATGAACCTCGCACGGCTGCGGCCACGCAAGCTGAGCACCCGCGTCGCAGTGCTCGTCATGACGCTGACGATGGTGCTCGCCGCCATCGGCTGCATCGCCTCGTTCCTGCTGTCACGCGCCGTCATCCACGCGAGCATCGACGACACCCTGCACGTTGCGGTCAACCACGAGCACACGTCGGCGCAGGAGCTGGCGGAAGAACTACCGTCCGGGGCGATCGTCATGGTGCGACGTGGCGACCGGCTCGACGTGCGCGCCAACGGCCCCGACCGCGTGGTGGCGGCGGAGGACGCCACCGCGCTGCGAACCGAGCTCGATCGCCCGGACGGCCTGCGCGACGTCAAGCTGCCCGAACGCGACGACATGCGCGTCGCCACGCTGAGGCAGCCCGGCACCGAGGTGCTCGCTGCCGTCAGCATGGAACCTGCGGAGCGCGACCTCACCCGCCTCGCCGCGTGGCAACTGGCACTGTGGGTGCCCGCGGGCATCGTGGCGAGCGCCGTCGGCGTGTGGCTGACGCGACGTCAGGTGCGGCCCCTGCAGGCCGTCACGCGCACCGCGCGCAGTATCGCCGAGACACCCGCGGAATCGGTGGAGGACGCCGTCAGCCGCCGTGTGCCCGAACCGCGACGAGCCGCCGACGAGGTGGGGGTGCTCACGCACGCCATCAACGATCTGCTGCGTCAGGTCGAGGCGGCCCTCGCGCGCCGCGACGAGAGCGAGGCCGCCCTGCGCACCATGCTGGCCGACGTCAGCCATGAACTGCGCACGCCGCTGGCCGTCGTGCGATCGCATGCCGAGCTGTCCGCGTCGATGCTCACGCGCGCCGTAGAGGCCGAGCGATCCGAGGCGGCGGGCGACTCTGCCGGCGCGGGCCTCTCGGGCGTTGAGGGCCAGGATGGCGGCGCTGACCACGGACGTAGGGCGGCGAGTGACGTCCGCGCGCTCGAGCTCGAGCTGGCGCCATCGCTGCGTCGCATCGAACGCGAGAGCATCCGGATGGCGCGCCTCGTCGAGGATCTGTTGCTCCTCGCCCACCTCGACGCCGGCCAACGCGCGGCACAGGAGAGCGTCGACGTCACGTTCCTCGCGTTGGAGGCGTTGTCCGACGCGAAACTGATGGCGCCGCAGCACCTGTGGGCGTTCGACGCGCCGGACGAGGCGTGCGAGATCGTGGGCGACGAGAACGGGGTGCGCCGCGTCATCGTCAATCTGGTGACGAACGCGCGACGCCACACGCCCGCTGGTACGCGCGTGCAGCTCAGCGTGCGCGACGCCGGCGACAGCGTCGTCGTCGAGGTGGCCGACGACGGGCCGGGGCTGCCCGCGTCCGTCGCCGCCGAACCAGGGCGACGTTTCAAGGGGGCGGCGCGTTCGGACACCGGTCGTCGCGGTGGGCTGGGCCTCGCCATCACGATGGCACTCGCGGAGTCGATGGAGGCGAGCATCCACTTCGACTCCAGCACTGCCGGCACGACGGCGATCGTGACGTTGCCGCGCCGCCCCGCAGCGCTCGGGGCTGAGTGAGCTTCGGTTCGAGCCGGTCGCGGTGTCGGATGCGCGCCGCGCGGCTCGACAGCCGGCCCGAGCCCGGCCGTCAGGCGATGCGGTGGGCCAACAGGATGACGGCGACGCACGCGACGACGCTGCCCACCGCGTACCCGAGAGCAGTGGCCGCGCGCCGTGCGCGCAGCAGGGTGAGCGTTTCGACGCTCGCGGTGGAGAACGTCGTGAAGCCGCCGCAGACGCCGGTGACGACGAGGGCGCTCAACCATCCTGGGCGAGGATGCGCGGTGAGGACGCCGAGCACGAACGAGCCGAGGAGGTTGACGGCGAACGTCGAGTGGGGCCACGTGCGTGGGCCGCGGGCCTTCATCTCTCCGTCGAGGACGAAGCGCAGGACGGCTCCGACAGCGCCACCGAGGGCGATGAGCGGCCACGTCATCATGCGCTGCTCCGAGGTGCCCAACGGGCGGTGACGACGGCCCCCGCCGCCGCGGCTGCGAGGCCGAGCGCGACCTCCGCGGCGGCGAGGCCCACTCCCGACCCAGCGGAGCGTTCGGCGACCTCTCGCGCGAACGTGCTGTACGTCGTGAAGGCCCCGCAGAACCCGGTGCCGAGCAGCAGACGCCAGGCCGGGCGGTCGCCTGCGCGGGTGAAGAACTCGAGCAGCCCGCCGAGGACGAACGCGCCGACGAGGTTGACCGTCAGCGTCGCCCACGGCGCATGCATCGCGGCCGCAACACCGGCGCGGGCCATCGCCCCCGCTGCGCCGCCCAGGGCGACGAGAGCGACCATCGAGACGCGACGATGCAAGGCGGGCGAACTCACGGCCCGAGCCTAGGCCATGACGCATGACGCCGGCGGCTCACCTGATGCGCGGGTGAGCCGC
>NZ_JBXASS010000014.1:40897-78651 GCF_058809565.1 Dermacoccus sp. MPR-E5
TCTCCTACGCGAAATGACGCTGCTCGTCTGACCTCACGGCTCACGCTCGGTCAGACGAGCATCGTCATTTCGCGTAGGAGACGATGACCGACGGGCGGGGGAAGGCGTCCGTGTGCGGCCACGTGCTCGTCGGCTTCTCGAACGTCGCGTCGTCGGTCTCGCCCGGGTGCTGCACGGCCGTGAAGACGGAAAGCTGGTCCGGGCTGACGAGCGGCCCGCAGGTCTCGGCGCCGAAGGGCACCGTGAGGAACTGCTGGACGCGGCCGCGCTCCGGCCCGTTCGTCGGGACACGGAAGAGCCCGTCGTTGGAACCGAGCTGGTTGCCGTCGGTGGAGATCCACAGGTTGCCGACGGCGTCGAAGGCGACGTTGTCGGGGCAGCTGATCGGGCTGACGTGCTCCTTCGGGAAGCCGGCGAAGTACGTCTCCTGCGCGGCCGGGTCACCGCAGATGAGCATGAGATCCCAGGTGAAGTCGGTCGAGGTCTCGTACCCCTTGCCGCAGGAGCGGCCACGGCCCTCCGTGATCTCGAGGATGTATCCGTTGCGGTTGCCGGACGTGGCCGTGAGCGGCTCGCCCAGCTTCTTGCGTGTCATCGACGAGGCCAGGGGATTGGCCTCGTCCGTGGTGAACTTCTTGCCGCGGTCGGAGTTGTTCGTCAGCGCGCAGTAGATCTTGCCGTTGACGGGGTTCGGCTCGATGTCCTCGGGGCGGTCCATGCGCGTCGGACCGACCTTGTCGGCCGCCAGGCGCGTGTGGACGAGCACCTCCGCGACGCTCATGCCCGGAACGTACGACTTCTTCTCGCTCGTGAGCGGGATCCACGTGCCCGTGCCGTCGTGGACGCCGTCGGCGTCGCCGTCACCGGTGAACTTCGCGACGTAGAGCGTGCCGGCGGACAGCAGTGTCTTGTTGTGGCGGCGTGCGGCGGGCGAGGCACTGCGCTGGTAGCGGTCACGTGAGACGAACTTGTAGATGTACTCGCCCTTCTCGTCGTCGCCGGTGTAGGCGACGACGCGGCCGTCACGTGCGATCGTGACGTTGCAGCCTTCGTGCTTCACGCGGCCGAGCATCGTGTGCTTGACGGGCGGGGCGGACGGGTCGAGCGGGTCGAGCTCGACGATCCAACCGAAGCGGTTGGCCTCGTTCGGGGTCTTCGTCAGGTCGAAGCGCTCGTCGACGTCCTTCCACCCCTTGCCCTGGCCGGTGATGCCGTACCGCTTGTAGGCATCGGCCTGCTTGGGGTCGAGCGCGCCGGAGGCGTCGAAGTAACCGTGGAAGTTCTCCTCGCCGTGCAGCGTCGTGCCCCACGGTGTGGTGCCGCCGGAGCAGTTGGCGAAGGTGCCGAGGATCGTCGTGCCCTTGGGGTCAGCCTTGGTGCGCAGCAGCTCGTGACCAGCGGCGGGGCCGTCGACGCGCAGCGGCGTGCTGGCCGTGATGCGGCGGTTGTAGCGCGAGCAGCGCGGGTCGCTGGCCTTCCATGACCCCTTGGCCCGGCCCTTCTCGATGGCGACGACCGCCAGACCGTGCGCGGCCATCTCGATCTTCTTCTTGAGCAGCTCGTCCGTCCCGGTCGGGAACATCAGTTCCGGGTCGGTGTACTCGTGGTTGACGCTCAGCAGGGCGCGGCGACCGTCGAGCGGGATGATGCCGACATAGTCGTTGTTGTAACCGAACTGCTGCGCCTGTGCCTCGGGCGTCTGGTGGTGGACGTCGAAACGCGGTGCGCGCTTGGTGACGGGGTCGCCCCAACGGATGATCACGTCGTGCGTGAACCCTTCGGCGTTGACGACGTCATCCTTGCGGTTCGGCGCGACGGAGGTGAAGGAGGCTCGCCCGACGTTGCGCTCGGGTCGCGGGTGGTGGCCGTGCGCAGTGTCCGCCGCAGCAGCCTGCGCGCCGAAACCGGCGAGCACCATGGCGCCCGCGGAGCCCGTGAGCATCGCGCGACGGGCGATGGCACGCTGAGCGAGAGTCTGGAACTCCTCGTTGCCTGAGGTGTTCGGCGTCGGCGCGTCGCACTGGTTGGCGCAGCGGTACTCGCACGTCTTCGCGCTGCGCGAACCGTGGCGGGTATTGATGAGGGGGAGCAGCTTGGGGCTCATGGGGTCTCCTCGCCGGGGCGGAAAGTCGGGAGCTGATCAGGGCGGACGGTGGGGGCGCCCACGCGGGTCGATCCTTGGGCGTCGAGGCAGACACGAGACGTCGCGCAGATGTCGTCGGCGTAAACCCTGAGAGCCGGCTGCATGACTTAGGTGGGCCTAAGGCGCGGCGGCGGACTCGAGCTCGAGCAACCGCTGCTTCGCCTCGACGCCGCCGAGGTAGTTGCCGAGGGAGCCGTCGCTGCGCACGACCCGGTGACAGGGGAGCACGATGGGTAGCGGATTGCTCGCGCAGGCACTGCCGACGGCGCGAACCGCGCGGGGGCGTCCCGTCGAGGAGGCGAGATCGGCGTAGCTGATGGTGCGGCCGTAGGGAATCGTGGGCAGGCTCGACTGCACCTCCCGTCGGAAGGGGGCGGTCGACAACGACAGGTCGGGCGTCACGCTGAACTCCACGCGCACCCCGGTGAAGTACAGGTCGAGCTGGCGGCGCAGGGTGTCGGCGGGCTGGGCCGAGCGCAGCGTGCGGCGTCCGAGACGTTCACCGAGGTCGTCGAGCACGGCGTCGAAGCCCTCCGACTCGAACGCGACGCGGACGACGGCGTCGTCGCGGAAGGCGAGCAGGAGCCGACCGAGCAGCGTCTCGTGCGTCGTCCACACGACGTCGACGTCCCGCGGACGCACATGTTCGAGCAGCCGATTCGTCAGCGCCTCGGTCGATGACGCGTCGGTGAAGGCGTCGATGGTCGTGGTGAACACGTCGTCGCTGGTCATCAGGTGTCCTCTCGGGTCGGGATGAGTCGATGACGCAGCGCGGCGATGGCGTCGGCTCCGCAACGCCGGGCGGCCGCCGTCGAGCAGCCGAGCTTGTCGGCGATCTCCGGGTAGGTCCACTGCCCCACGTAGCGGTGCACGACGACGAACTGCTGCCGTTCGCTCAGAGCGCCCACGTGGCTCCACAACTCGCCGTCCCAGGCCCCGACGTCGGCGCCCGGGTGGACGTCGTCGACGAACAGGCGTTGAAGCGCCTGCCCGGCGTCGTCGTCCTTGGCGGCTCCGGCGCCGAGGCGCCGCGATCGAGTCGAGTCGTGGGCCGCCTCGACATCGCGGACGAGCTCGGGGTGTGGTGCGGCGCGGCGATTCCGTCGCACGATGTCGACGCTCTTGTGCCGCGCCACGCGCACGAGCCATGCCTCGACGTCTTCGATGTCGTCGAACGGGTAGCCCCGCAGCGCCGCGAGAAACGTCTCGGACCAGGCGTCCTCCGCGTCCGCACCGGGCCCCAGGGTCGCGGCGCACACGCGCAGAACCGTCGGCCCATGGCGTTCGACGATCTCGTGGAAGAGCGGTTGCTGTGTCATCACTCAGGAGTCGTCCGAGAACGACGAAGTGTGAGGTCGGCGAGAGAACTTTTTTCGCAACCGAGCCGAGCGGCGCGAGAACCGTTCAGAACAAACGGGATTCACGGGTCGTCTCGCTCTCCTCGTGGGCGAGGAGCCAGCGTTTGCGATCCAGGCCGCCGGCGAAGCCGACGAGGGAACCGTCCGAGCCGACGACGCGGTGGCACGGCACGATGACGCTGACCGGGTTGTGACCGACGGCCTGCCCGACGCCCTGTGCCTGGCCAGGGGTGGCGACTCCGTCGGGTGAGAGCGACGCCGACAGCTCGCCGTACGTCGTCGTCTCGCCGGGAGGGATCCGCAGCAACAGCTCCCAGACGCTGCGTTGGAACGGGGTGCCGAGCGGGGCGAGCGGAAGGTCGAAATCGGTCCGCTCCCCGGCGAACCAGGCGGTGAGTTGCTGCGCCGCGGCGTCGAGGAGGGCATCGTCACGCTGCTCCACTCGCGCCCCGAACCACGCCGCGTCCGGCTGATGCGCCTGGCCGTCGAAGTAGGCGCCGAGCACCCCGTCATCGCTCACGGCGACGAGCATGTCGCCCAGCGGCGTCGCGAGGCGGGTTGACCGACGATTCTGCGCGCTCGCGCCGTCACCGCGCAGCAGGGGAGGACTCGCGACGGTCATGACGACGCCTGCGAGTCATCGTCGGACGGCTCGGGCCACCGATGGGCGAGTGGCTCGGGCGCCAGACCTGCGGCTCGATCGGCGTGAAACTTCTCCCGCGGGAGCCACTTCGTCGTCAGCGCTGATTCGATGTCGATACCCGCGCTCCGAGCGAAGACCAGGATCATGGCGAACGCGTCGGCGACCTCACCCTCGAGGTCCTGGCGCAGCTCGTCGTCGCTCTTGCCCCGGTTTCGACCCTGCCCGCTCGAGGCGAGATAGGCCTGCGTGAGCTCCCCGACCTCCTCGGTGAGCTTGAGCAGGACCCACTCCGGCGTGCGCTCCACAGCGAAGTACTCGCCGTACGCAGCCGAGATGCCCTCGATGCGTCCACTCCACTCGTTCAGCTCCATGGTCGAAGCCAACCACGCGGCGCCGACAAGCCATCGAACGTGGCCACCCAACCGGCCCGCAGGAACGCTCCCCGCACCCTGCCGTTGGTCTGCCCGAGAGAGATCCGACTCGCCTTGGCCGGGATGCGGTCAGGCTCGGTCGGCAGCACGTTCGAAAGCGGCGAGTGCGCGATCGTCGTACAGCACGAAACGGATCAACCGGACATGTGCACATCGGGCGGAACGCGCCACCTCGAGAGCGATGCACGCGACCTCTTCGACGTCCCAGCCGTACACGCCCGCGCTGATGGCGGGAAAGGCCACGGAGCGGCATTCCGCCTCGTCGGCGATCCGCAATGACTCGGCGAAACAGGAGCTTAGAAGAGCCGGATCCGTCTGGCCCGCATGACGATTCGGGCCGACAGTGTGGATGACGTAGCGCGCGGGCATCCGCCCCGCGCCGGTGATGACGGCCTCGCCGGTCGGTAATCCGCCCGTCAGCCGTGTCGCGCGCAGCTTGCGACACTCCTCGCGCAGCTGCGGCCCTGCTGCGGCATGGATGGCACCGTCCACGCCGCCACCGCCGAGCAGGCCCGAGTTCGCGGCGTTGACGACGGCGTCGACCTGCTCGGTCGTGATGTCGCCACGCACGATCTCGACGGAGGGGGCCTCATGGACTGTCACGGTGTTCATGGCACCCATCCTGCACCGCGCCGCAGTTCCGCAGGTGGGGACGGGATTCGCGAATGTGACCGAAAATCGCACAGGGGACAGGAATCGCGACCGGGGACGTAGTTCGCAGGAGGGGACAGGAATCGCCGATGGGTACTACGGGTGTAGAAGCTCGACGTGACGGGGCATACACTCGAAGACGGTGCCGGCGATCCCGCTCGGCACCTCGTGCTGTGACGAGACCAGCCGTGACGAGGCGCGACGCGCCGATGGAGGATGACGACGATGCTGACGAACGCGCTGTGGGCGAACTCCTACTCGCCCGGTGTGCCCCTGCGCCTCGATTACGGCACGGCGACGCTCGTCGATCAGTTCGACTCCGCCGTCGCGCGATTCGGCGAGCGCCCGGCCATCGACTTCATGGGGCGCGTCACGACGTACGACCAGCTCAAGGCTCAGGTCGACGCCGCCGCGGCCGGTCTGTTGGACCTCGGTGTGACGGCGGGCGACCGCGTCGCCGTCCTGCTGCCTGGCTGCCCGCAGAACGTCGTCGTCACGCAGGCGATCATGCGCATCGGCGCGATCGCGGTGCAGCACAACCCGCTCTACACGATCGGTGAGCTGCGCGCGCCGTTCGAGGACCACGAGGCCGAGGTCGTCATCGCATGGGACAAGATCAGCCCGATGCTCGTCGACCTCGCGCAGGAGAACGGCGTCCGCCACATCGTCGCGATCGACGTGACGGCGGAGCTGCCGTTCGTCAAGCGTCTCGCGCTGCGCCTGCCGGTGAAGAAGGCGCGCGAGTCGCGCGAGCGCCTCACCGGCCCGGCGCCCGAGGGCCTGCTGAGCTGGAACGACCTGCTATCACGCGGCACGCTGCCCGCCGACCACCCCAAGCCATCGGCCGGTGACCCGGCGATCATGCTCTACACCTCGGGCACGAGCGGCACCCCCAAGGGCGTCCCGCTCACGCACGCGAACCTCGCCGCCAACTGCCTGCAGGGCAAGGCGTGGGCGCAGCTGCGTGACGGTGAGGAGACGTTCCTCGTCGTCCTCCCGATGTTCCACGCGTACGGCCTGACGATCGGCGTCCTCGCGGGCATCAACCTCGGCGCGTGCCTGCTCATGCTGCCCGCCCCCGAGGTGCCGCTCATCATCGACGCCGTGAAGCGTCGCACCCCGACGTTCGCGCCGGGTGTACCGCCGCTGTACGCCCGCATCCTCGACGAGGCGGAGAAGCGCGACATCAGCCTCGAGGGCATCCGCATCGGCCTGTCGGGCGCGATGTCGCTGCCGTCCGCGCTCGTGCAACGCTGGGAGAAGGCGACGGGCGGCCACCTCATCGAGGGCTACGGCCTCACCGAGACGAGCCCAGTCGTCGTCGGCAACCCCATCTCCGACGATCGTCGCGCCGGCTCGATCGGCGTGCCGTTCCCCGACGTCGAGATCCGCCTCGCCGACCCCGAGGACGTCACGAAGGACGCGCCGGATTCCGGCCCGGGCGAGCTGCTCGTCAAGGGTCCGCAGGTCTTCGGTGGCTATTACAAGAAGCCCGAGGCGACGCAGGAGGCGTTCCACGACGGCTTCTTCCGCACCGGCGACGTCGTCGAGATGGGTGAGGGCGGCTACCTGACGGTCGTCGACCGCATCAAGGAGATGATCGTCACGGGTGGCTTCAACGTCTACCCGAGTGAGGTCGAAGGCGTGCTGCGCGAACACGACTCGATCGCTGACGCCGCCGTCGTCGGGCTGCCCGCCACCGCGGGCGGTGAGGACGTCGTCGCCGCCGTCGTGCTCGCCGACGGCCACACCGATGCTGACGCCGAGGCGCTGCGCCGCCACGTCAAGGGCAAGCTGACGGCGTACAAGGCGCCGCGTCGCTTCGTCGTCGTCGACGAACTGCCGACGAACCCGATGGGCAAGGTGCTGCGCCGCGAGGTCACCAAGCTGCTGCACGAGCACGCGAACCAGGGCGACTGAACGAGCGGTGGTCGCGGCGAGACGGCGGCGAAGGCCGCCACCCCGATCGGGTGGCGGCCTTCGTGGCTGCGAGCGCTGTGGACTCAGCGCTCGCGGCAGCGGACGTCAGTGCTTCTCGGCGTCCGAAGTGGTCCCCGCGGTTGCCGCGTTCGCGGCGTCGTGCGCGTCGAACGGCAGGTCCTCGTGGACGATGTCGGGGTTGTCGTGCTGCGTCTCGACGAGTTCGTGGGCCTCTTCGTCGGAGGCGACCGTCGGCATCGAACCCGGCAGCGGTCTGCGCGCCGACTCCTTCATCGCGAGCAATGCGATGCCGCCGAGCACGGCGAAGAACATCGTGTAGAGCGCCGGCGCGTTCTTGCTGCCGGTCCACTTGACGAGCGCTTCGCTGATCATCGGCGCGGTGCCGCCGAACAGGGAGACGGCGATGTTGTACGACAGCGCCATGCCGCCGAAGCGTGAGGCCGTCGGGAACAGCGCGGGCAGCGTCGAGGCCGACATCGCGACGTAGAAGCAGACGGGGAAGGCCAGCATGAACATCGCGACGAAGGCCAGCGTCTGGTTCTCCATCATCATGTAGGCCGGGTAGGTGAACAGCAGCGTCGAGATGATCGCGATCCAGTAGACGGGCTTGCGGCCGATCTTGTCCGACAAGCGCCCGACGAAGGGCACGGCCAGGGAGAGCGCCACGAGCGCCGGGATGGTGGCTGCAGCGGCACCCAGGGTGGTGTAGCCGTGGTTGCTCTCGAGGTAACCGGGCATGTACGACGTGAGCGAGTAGCCGGCGGTGTTCGTCGCGCCGACGAGCGCCATGGCGATGAGCAGCGGGCGCCAGTGGTGCTTGATGATGCCGACCGGGCCGAGCTGCGTCTGCGACTCGTCGATGGCGTCGTTGCTCTCGGCTGCCTCGTTGGCGGCCTGCGCGTTCTCGAACGTTGGCGACTCGTCGATCTTCATGCGGAAGTACATGGCGAGCAGGCCGAACGGCAGAGCGAGCAGGAACGGGATGCGCCAGCCCCAGTCGTCCATCGTCTCGGAGCCGAGGCCGATGCTGAACAGCGCGACGACGGCGGCGCCGACCGCGAAACCGAGGTAGGAACCGGTGTCGAGGAAGCTCGAGAAGTAGCCGCGACGCTTGTCGGGGGAGTACTCGGAGACGAACGTCGTCGCGCCCGAGTACTCACCGCCGGTGGAGAAGCCCTGGATGAGGCGGCAGATGATGAGACCGGCGAACGCCCACCAGCCGGCGGTCGAGAACGACGGCAGCAGACCGATGGCGCCCGTCGCGATCGACATGGCCAGCATCGTGATGGCGAGCGTCTTCTGACGCCCGATCTTGTCGCCGAGGGGGCCGAAGACGAGGCCACCGAAGGGGCGGGCGAGGAAGCTGACGGCGAACACGGCGAAGGTGATGATCATCTTCGTCGAGTCGTCGCCACCCTCGGGCTGGAACACCTTCGTCATCGTGGCGGCGAGGTAGCCGTAGATGCCGAAGTCATACCATTCCATGAGGTTGCCCATGGTGGCGCCCGTGATGGCTTTCTTGAGTGGAGCTTTCTCGACCACGGTGATGTGGTCGCGTTCGAGCTCGCGGGGCTCGCCGTCCGGTGCGGCGGAAGCGGTATGGGACATGTGTGTTTCTCCTGCGCACGTTCGGGTGGGCGAAGCCGGGCCCGCAGCGCATTCGTCGCTCGTGGGTGTTCGTCTCGAATGGGAAAAAACGGTTCTCATCCCATCGCCGATGCCCCGGAATGTCCAGTGCTCGGACGCCTTGCGGCCCCGATCTGCGAGGTTCGGCAGCGCTGAGGCAGCGCGGCGCCAAAGCTTTTGTCGCGAGGATGTGATTTGCCGCACATCTCACGCCGCAGCAGGGGTTGTCGGCCCCCGTGTCGCCCCTTCTCCGGGCGGCTCGCGTTGCTACTCTGAGCCCGGCTCGCCCGCCGGGCAGGTGCCCCGGCGAGGAACCGAACGACCGGTCCTCACGCCGCGTCATCCACTTCTCGATCTCGCAGGAGACGCCATGGCCACACAGGCCGATTCCACGCCCGCCGAGCCGTCGGGGCCCGCGGGCTCCGTCGCCGACCCGGCGCCTGGCGCGGGTGGTCAGAACGAGCTGCGACGCGACCTCAATGCGCGCCACCTCAACATGATCGCCATCGGCGGCGCCATCGGGACGGGCCTGTTCCTCGCCTCCGCCGGTTCGATCCACGAGGCGGGCCCCGGCGGCGCGCTCGTCGCGTACGGCGTCATCGGGTTCATGGTGTGGTTGCTCATGCAGAGCCTCGGCGAGATGTCGACGTATCTGCCGCTCGCCAACTCGTTCGAGGCGTACGGCACCCGATTCGTCAGCCGCAGCTTCGGCTTCGCGCAGGGCTGGAACTACTGGTTCAACTGGGCGATCACGGTCGCGGCGGAGATCGCGGCGGCGGGCGCCGTCGTCAACTACTGGGCGCCGGACGTCGACCAGCGTCTCGTCGCGCTCGTCTTCTTCGCCATCCTGTTCGTCATCAACGCGATCAGCGTGCGCGCCTTCGGCGAGAGCGAGTTCCTGTTCGCCTCGATCAAGGTCATCACCGTCCTCGTGTTCCTCGCCGTCGGCGTCCTCATGATCTTCGGCATCATGACGGAGGCGCCCGGCACGAAGAACTGGACCACCGGCCAGGCGCCGTTCGTCGGCGGGTTCTCGGGCATCATCGCGATCTTCATGATCGCCGGATTCAGCTTCCAGGGCACCGAGATGATCGGTGTCGCCGCCGGTGAGGCCGACGAGCCCGAGAAGACGATCCCGAAGGCCATCCGCGCCGTGTTCTTCCGCATCCTCATCTTCTACATCGGCGCGTTCGTCGTCATCGGCTTCCTGCTGCCGTACACCGACCCGCGCCTCGTCAATGCCGCTGACGGCGACATCCAGGCGTCGCCGTTCACGCTGATCTTCGAGAAGGTCGGCGTGGTCGGTGCGGCGAGCGTCATGAACGCGGTCATTCTCACCGCCATCCTGTCGGCCGGTTCGTCCGGTCTCTACGTCTCGACCCGCATGCTCTACGCGATGGCGCAGAAGGGCATGGCGCCCCGCTTCCTGCTCAAGACCAACCGCCGTTCCGTACCGATGCCGGCGCTGCTGCTGACGGCCCTCGTCGCGCTCGGCTGCTACGGGCTGAGCCTGCTCTCGTCCGACGCCTATGGCTGGCTCGTCGCTGCCTCCGGTCTCGCGGGGTTCATCACGTGGTGCGGTATCGCGTGGAGCCACCTCAAGTTCCGCAAGGCGTACGTCGCACAGGGTGGCCGCGTCGAGGATCTGCCGTTCCGCGCGAAGTGGTACCCGCTCGGGCCGGTCGTCGCGCTCGGCATGTGCGCGCTCGTCATCGTGCTGCAGAACAAGGACCTGATCTTCGAAGGCACCGTCGACCCCGGCGGCCTGCTCGAGAGCTACATCGGCCTGCCGCTGTTCCTCGCCGTGTGGGCCGGCCACAAGCTCGTGACGAAGTCGAAGAAGGTCGACCCGCTCGAGGCGGATCTCACGCGCACCCGCTCGCACTCCTGACGGTGGGTTGACCGGCTGGGCGCGTTGACAGGCAGCGCTGACTCGGCCAACGCGCGGTGTTCGGCTCGACGCGGCCGACTTCATGATCGGTCGGGCGGGCAACATGGGTGCCGGCGTCGCCATCGCTCAGGGGCGTGAGGGTTTCATCCATCCCGACTCGCGCAGCATCCCACTACCAGGGTTCCTCGAGGCGTATCGCGACGCCTTTGCCGTGTGCGGCACGAGCCGCGGTGGTTGTTCAACGGCCCCATCACCTACCTGTCGGCCGATGATGACCTGGCGGCCATGAAACGACGCAGAGTCGCGCAACTCGTCGACCGGCACCCGCGCCGCGCGTTCCCGCCTCCTGGTGACGTGCACGCGAACGAGGACCATCGGTTGTTCCTGTCGCGCAACTTCGCCGTCCGCGTGTGCGAGTGGCGGTTGCTCGGTGGTTTCTGCCCCCGACTACCGCGACCCGGCCATCGGCGACCTCGATCTCGCCATGCGCGCCGAGCAGGCCGGGCTGTCCATGGCATGGGTCGGTGGCGCGCACGTATTGCACGCGCCGACGGCGTTGTCGACGCGTGGTGTCGAGGACCTCGCGGTGTTCGTGCGCCGCTGGAGCCACGAACCGCCCGCTCAGGAGGCCGTGACGCGCACGTCCGCGTAGTCGGGGTGCTTGTCGATCCACGACGCGACGTACGGGCAGACCGGGTCGACCTTCTTGCCGGCCGCGCGCACGTCGTCGAGCGCGAAACGGACGATCTGGCTCGCGAAACCGCGGCCACCGAAGCGCTCCGGCACGATCGTGTGCGGCATCGTGACGACGTCGCCGTCCTCGCGGTAGTCGGCGAACCCGACCTGCTCGTCGTCGAGGAAACCCTCGTAGCGGTGGGTCTCGGTGTTCTTCTTCACGGTGATGGTGTCGCTCATGCACTCACTGTGGCACGCCGAACTCGCGGGTGGGCGAGCGTCCCGCGCGGTGTGTCGGTGACGTGTGCGGTGAAGTGTGGGGCGCCGCGTCGAGGCTCGATAGGCTGTCGTCGCGGGCGTGGTGCGCCCGGGCGGCGCCGTGATCGGCTGCCGCCAGCCGTTCGGCCAGGGGAGGCCTCATGGGTGCCACGCTCGATCTCGTCAACTCTCTTCTCGACGGCCCGACGGGGCGGCGTGATGAGAAGCAGATCCTCACGCTGCTGCGCGAGGCGCCCGCCGCTGAGCTGAACGACGTCCTCGAGAACATCGACGCGGCCAAGCTGTTCGACGACATGGACGACCGCCTCATCGGCCCCGACAACGAGACCGCCCTCATCGAGTTGCTCACCCGCACGAGGCGTCACGAGTTGAGCATGGCGGCGCAGGTCGCCGTCATCCACGGGATGCAGGGCGGCGCGACGTCGGCTGCGATGGAGGGCGCGATCCGTGACATGCTGCTCGCCCACACGGGCAACGACCTGACGCACCTGAAGAACACGCTCAACCTCGCGAAGGGCCGACACGATCTGGAGGGTCTCGTCTTCGCCGACATCGACGACGACGCCATCCGCGCCGAGATTCTCGACCACTTCACCGCGTCCTCGTCGCTCGAGGGTGAGCGGCAGGCGAAGACCCTGTCCGACATCGACGACACCGCCCTGGCGAAGATCCACGAGACGCGTCACCCGCGCGGAACCGTCATCCCGGGCATCATCGCGTTCTACGAAGCACTCGACCTCGGACCTCGTGACGCGCCGCTCTCGCGCGGTGACCTGACGTTCGTCACGGCGCGGCCTGCGGATGCCCTGGGGTTGATGAAGAGCTACAGCCGCGAGTCACTCACCAAGGCCGGGTTCGCGGACCTGTCGATCATGACGGGCAGCATCTTCCATCTCGCGACGCACGACGCGATGGCCGCGAAGAAGGTCGCCAACATCGCGCACTACGCGACCTTGTTTCCCGAGTACGACCTCGTGTTCGTCGGCGATTCGGGGCAGGGGGACATCGCCGTCGGCGAGCAGATCTTGCAGGCGCACGGTGACGTCGTCAAGGCCGTCTTCATCCATGACGTCGTGGCCCTGGATGCCGGACGCCGCGCCGAACTCGCCGCGAAGGGGATCTGGGTGGTCGACACCTACGTCGGTGCGGCCGCCAAGGCTCACGAGTTGGGGTTGATCTCCGAGGCGGGCGTGCAGCGCGTCATCGACGAGACCCACCGGCTGCTCGACGACGTCGAGTGGGAATCGTCCGAGCAGGAGCGTGCCATGCGCGAGCTGGTGCAACGGGACGCGTCGGGCCGGTGACCGCCTGATGGCGCTGAGATGGCGTCACGATGAAGGCGTGCCTCGGGTGCGTCGGCTGCCCGGGCTCCGGCGAATGTGACATATGTCAATGCAACCATCCCCCGCCGCGCGTCGGGGTTCCGCTATGAGCGCAAACCTGTCAGGGTGGAGGCATGAGCCTTGGAGCAGCGTTGGGTCTGGCCGTTCTCGTCGTCGTGACCATGTTCGTTCTCGTCTTCGTGATGGCGGGGGTCGAGACACGGATGTTCGACGACGTCATGGTCACGCCGGACGCTGAGACCGACGAGGCGCCCGTCGCGGCGCTCGAGCCGGCGGCCGAGTTGTCGCGGGCCGCCTGAACCGGATACCTGACGATGTGCGCCCCCTTCACGTGATGATCGTGACGGGGGCGCTCTGCATGCTGAATCCCTTGGGATGACGCGGTTGTCGGTGTCGGGTCCTAGCTTGGGGTCATGGCCAACCGACTCGCTGCCTCGCTGAGCCCTTACCTGCGTCAGCACGCCGACAACCCCGTCGACTGGCACGAATGGGGTGACGAGGCGTTCGCCGAGGCGCGACATCGTGACGTGCCCGTGCTGCTGTCCGTTGGCTACGCGGCGTGCCATTGGTGCCACGTCATGGCGCACGAGTCGTTCGAGGACGCAGCCATTGCGGCGCAGCTCGCCGAGGGGTTCGTCGCGGTCAAGGTCGATCGTGAGGAGCGCCCCGACGTCGACGCCGTCTACATGAACGTCACGCAGGCGCTCACCGGGCACGGCGGCTGGCCGATGACGGTGTTGCTGACGCCGGACGGTGAGCCCTTCTACGCCGGAACCTACTTCCCGCGTGAGCAGTTCTCGTCGCTGCTGCACTCGATCGGTGAGTTATGGCGTGACGATCGGGCGCGCGTCGAGGCAGCAGCGCGTTCCATCGTCGAGGCGATGCAGACGCGCTCGCGTGCCGACGCGACGGGTTTGGGGCCTAGGGGAGATGACCTGCTCGGGCAGGGCAATCGGGCTGAGCGACAGCTCGTGGGGGTCGATCTGACGCGTGCCGTCGTCGGCCTGCGTCGCCAGTTCGACGACGGCCGGGGCGGCTTCGGTGGCGCGCCCAAGTTCCCGCCGTCGATGACGCTCGAGCACCTGCTGCGTCACCACGCCCGCACGGGCGACGCGGACGCCCTCGCGATGGCTCGCCGCACGGGCGAGGCGATGGCGCGCGGTGGCATGTACGACCAGCTCGACGGAGGGTTCGCGCGCTACAGCGTCGACGCCGACTGGGTCGTGCCGCACTTCGAGAAGATGCTGTACGACAACGCGCAACTGCTGCGGGTGTACGCGCATCTGTGGCGCGCGACCGGCGACGACTGGGCGCGTCGCGTGACCTACGAGACGGCCGACTTCATCATGCGGCGCCTCGGCACCAGTGAGGGGGCGTTTGCCTCCGCGCTGGATGCTGACACCGACGGCGTCGAAGGCCTCACCTACGTATGGAACGCGGAGGAGCTCGTCGAGGTGCTGGGCCGCAGCGACGGCGCGCGCGCCGCTGAGCTTCTCGGCGTCACCCGTCACGGCACGTTCGAAGACGGCCGCTCGACCCTGCAGCTGCGTCGTGACCCCGCCGAGCTTTTCTCGCCCGAGGAGCTGGGTGAGCGCTCCCCGGACGCGCGGTGGTCAGACGTTCGGGCCAGGCTGCGCTCGGTGCGGGCCGAGCGCCCGCAGCCGGCCCGTGACGACAAGGTCGTGACGTCATGGAACGGCCTCGCCATCGCCGCGCTCGCCGAGGCCGGGATGATCCTCGAACAACCCTCGTGGGTGGCGGCGGCGCGGGAGGCGGCTGACGTCGTGCTCGCGACCCACGTCGTCGACGGGCGGTTGCGGCGGGCGTCGCTCAAAGGCCGGGTGAGCGAGGCGCTCGCGTGCGCCGATGACTACGGCAACCTCGCCGAGGGGCTGTTGGTGCTGCATCAGGCGAATGGCGAGACGCGCCATGCCGAGGTGGCGATCGGTCTGCTCGACGACGCGGCGCGCCTGTTCTTCGACGGCGACATCGTGTACGACACGGGGTCGGACGCGTCGCAGCTCTTCATCAGGCCGCGCTCCGACGGCGACAACGCCGAACCGTGCGGCGCGTCGTCGCTCGCCTCGGCGTACGTCATGGCGTTCGCTCTGACGGGGCACGGCAATTACCGCGAGCGAGCTCTTGCCTCCCTGTCCGGCCTAGTGGATGTGATGGCGTCGAACCCGCGGTTCGCCGGGTGGGCGCTCGCTGCGGCGGAGGCGCTCGCTGCGGGGCCGGTCCAGGTCGCCGTCGTCGACCCTGTGGATGGGGGTGCGGCTGCGGGGTCCGTCGATGGGCCGCCTGATGCGGGAGAGGCGGATGAGATGTGGCTGTGCGCCTGGCGTTCGACGAGTCCGGGGTTGGTGCGTGTTCGTGGCGCTGCCGACGCCGGCGGGGTGCCGTTGCTGGCAGATCGCCCTGCGGTCGACGGCCAGACGACGGCGTACGTGTGCCGGGGTTTCGTGTGCGATGCCCCCGTGACGAGGGCGGACGAGATGAACATCTGAGGTGCGCTGCGCGGGCGGCGAGCGCCGATCGTCGTGGGGGTGATGAGGGTGGGCGGCGCGGATGCCCAGGGGCGTGCTGCCTGGGCGGTGAGCGTCGTCGGCGTGACGCATGTGACACCGGTTCGTTTCGTTGTCTGCGCCGTGCATGCCCGACGATGACGGGTATGACGAATGCTGTCGCTGCCGCCCAGACCGCGCCTGACGAGGCGCCCGTGACGGTGTCGTTCACGCGCCACATGAGCACCGACAACGAGACTCAGGTGCTGGCCTGGGTGCATGCCGGCATGGCGATGGCGGAGAAGTTCGAGGGCTTCCTCGGCACCGGGTGGGTGCGCTCGTCGAGCAACTCGCAGGAATGGCACATGCTGTGTCGTTTCCGCAATCAGGCGTGCCTCGACGCGTGGGATCGCAGCCCCGAGCGCGCCTGGTGGTTGTCGTTCGGTGCGGACATCGTGCAGCACACCCGCGGAGAGAAGCGCGTCGGCATCGAGGGATGGTTCGACGAGCCGTCGCACAGCAGTGACGTCGTCCTGCCCGGCGAAGCGCCCGCGCCCGGCCGTCGTCTCGCGCCGCCGCGGTGGAAGCAGGCCACGATGATCTGGGCGGTGTTCTTCCCGATGTCGGTGCTTGCCGCCTACCTGCTGCAGCCGCACATCGCGAGCCTGCACGTCGTGTTGCGCACGCTGATCCAGACGTCGATCCTCACGCCGCTCATGACCTACATCATGCTGCCGTTCGCCACCCGCGTGCTCGACGAGTGGCTGCACGAGGAGTGACGACTGCGCCGGCGTGACGCGGACGTCGGAGCTGCGGCGTCGCCAGGCGGGTTGAGGCTCTCGGCCGGTGAGTTGAGGACTGCAACTCGGCCATGCGGGGTTGCGGTCCCCAAGTTGGGAGTTGGGGACCGCAACTCGGCCATGCAGGATTGTGGCCCCGAAGTGCCGCCGGGCTTCAAAGGCGGTTCTTCGTCTTCGCCGTCGCGACGTGTGTGAGAGGGTCCTCGGGCCACGGATGCTTCGGGTAGCGGCCGCGCATGTCGGCGCGCACGCCCGCGTAGGGCCCGGCCCAGAACGAGGCGAGGTCATCGGTGACGGCGACGGGTCGCTGCGCAGGCGACAGCAGGTGGAACAGCACAGGTGCGCGCCCGTCGACGAGGCGCGGGGTCTGCGTCAGCCCGAAGCACTCCTGCAGTTTCACTGCGACGATGGGCGGGCCGCCCGGTTCGTCGAGGGGTGGGTAGGTGATGCGCACGCTGGAGCCGCTGGGCACACGCAGCCGCTCGGGTGCCAACTCGTCGAGACGTGTCGCCTCGGGCCAGGGCAGCAGGCGACGCAGCGGATCCGTCAGGTCGATGGAGGCGAGCTTCGCCCCACGGGCGAGGCGGTCGAGCTCCGGGGCGAGCCACTCGTCGAGTCGGGCGAGCAGCGTGTCGTCGTCCATCGCGGGCCACGGGTCGGCGAGGTGGTTGTGCAGGAAAGCCAGACGGCGTCGCAGCGCCGCTGCAGCATCGCTCCATGTCAGCAACGAAAGCCCCTGCGCTGCAAGAGCATTCGCGACGGCTTGTCGCGCCACTTCCGGCGTCGGGGACGTTGGTGTCGCCGAGAACTCGATCGCGCCGAGCGCCTTGACGCGCCGCCCCACGACCTTGCCTGAGGTCGCGTCCCACGTCGCGCGCACCTCGTCGACGAGCAGGTGCGCCGCTGCGTCCTCCGCGATCGGTCGAGTGATCGGGGCCGCCAACCGGATGACGGCGCCCGTCCCACGCGCGGCGCGACCATCGGAACGCGCGACGTCCGCGACAGCCAACCACTCACACTCGGTCAACGGTGAATCGTCCAGCCCCGCACGGGTTCCCGACGCCGTGACGTAGACGCCCTCGGCGACGCGACGCGCCACGCGTTCCGGGTGCGCAAGAGCGATGACGAGACCGGCGTCGCTCTCGGTCTCGGCGCCCACGGAGCGAGCCCGTCGAGGTGCCGCGGCGTGTCCGGGCGCCCTCCCGGGGTTCGGGGTGGCGCCGGCGTCGTTCGAGCCTACCCCGACGACGCGCGTGAGGCGTTCGCTCTCGCGCACCCACCGCGAACGGGCAGCCCCCTGCAGCTCGGCGATCGCGTGGTCGAGGTCGGCGTCCCTCGAGCGGACATCGTCGGCGAGTGCGGCGACGTACTCCGCGGCCGATCGGGCGCCGATTCGCTCGGCCGCGACGAGCAACGCACGCGCGAGCCGCGGGTCGGCGGGCACCTCGACGAGCGTCCTGCCGAGGGCGGTGATGCGACCGCCAGCGTCGAGCGCGCCCAGGCCGACGAGGGTGTGCGTCGCCTCGCGCAGGGCGGGCGCAGGTGGTTGCGTCGGCAGGGAAAGCCCGGTGCCGCCCGGCGTGCCCCACGCCGCGAACGTCAGGGCGACGTCGGTGAGGTCGCTCGTCGCCATCTCGGGCGTGACATGCTCGGGCATGCGCGCGAACGTCTGCTCGTCGTAGCAACGCACCGCCATGCCGGGCCCGAGACGGGCCGCACGGCCGGCACGCTGCATCGCGCTGGCACGCGAACACGCCACGGTGACAAGGCCGTTCATGCCGCGCGCGACGTCGCGTCGAGGTTCGCGCGAGAGCCCGGCGTCGACGACGAGGCGCACGCCGGGCACCGTCAGTGACGACTCCGCGAGGGCGGTGGAGACGACGACGCGGCGCGGTTCGCCGGGTCCGCGACCGGCCGTCGCGCGATCCTGCTCGGCGGCGTCGATGCGCCCGTGCAGTTCGAGCACGTCGAGTTCGGGGCGCAGTTGCCGCACCTGCTCGGCGACGATCGACACCTCGCGCGCACCCGGGAGGAAGACGAGCGCGTCGCAGCCCCGCAAGCCGGCCAAGTTGGCGACAGCGTCCGTCGCTGCGGCAGTGCCACGCCCGCCGGCATGAGAGTCGGCATCATCCAGCGCGCGGGTCGTGGTGTGCGCGACGTGCTCGAGGAAGGCCCGGGTGACGCCGCGGGCGTCGAGGCGGGGCAAGTCGAACGGCGCCCATCGTACGTCGAGCGGGTGCAGCGCGGAGGGGCAGTCGACGAGGGGCGCCGCACCCAGCGCCGTGGTCGCGGCGAGGAGGTCGGCGAAACGCGGTGCGTCCAGTGTCGCCGACATCGCGACGACGGCGAGATCGTCACGCAGAGCACGTACGTCGGCGAGCAGGCCGAACGCGACGTCGGATTCGATGGAGCGCTCGTGCACCTCGTCGAGGATGACGGCGCCGACGCCCGTCAGTTCGGGGTCGGCGAGCAGGCGCCGATCGAGCAGACCGGGCGTGACGAACTCGACGAGTGTCGCTGCGCTCGAACGGGATTCGCCGCGTACGGCGTAGCCGACGACGTCGCCCAGACGCGTCCCGGTCAGCTGGGCCAGACGGCGTGCAGCAGCGCGGACGGCGACGCGGCGCGGCTGGGTGACGATGACGCGGCCCGCTCGGCCGGGCGTCACTTCGGCGGCTACTGCGGCATCAGCCGCAGCGTCGCCGTCGTCGCGCCATGCGTCGCCTCGCTCAGCGAGCCAGTTCGCGACGAGCGGCGGCGCGAGCGTCGTCTTGCCCGTGCCGGGCGGGGCCTGGACGACGCACGCGCCCGCGTCGAGAGCGCGCGTCAACTCAGCGGTGGCCGTCGCGAAGGGCAGCCCGCGTCCGATGACGTCGAGGTCGAAGGGGGCATTCATCGTGGCCCATTCTCGCCCCGCGCGGCATCTCGCCCCGAATCGCAGAATGCGCGGGCGCCGATCAGAAGTACGGCGTCTTCTTCACGACGAAGTGGGCCTTGCGCACAGCCTTCTCGACGCCGGCCTCCCACGCCTTCGCCTGCAGCGGCATCACGGGCAGCAGCCAGGTGCCGACGTAGTCGGTGATCTCCTTGTTGAACCCCGTCTTGAACTGTCCGACGCCGTAGAGCGAGTGCGTCTCGTCCTTGGCGCGATCCGAGGGCGGGGCGCCGCACAGGTCGTAGTCGGTGACGCCGCGCTCCTTGAGCGCCTTGATCGTGTCGAGCACGAGCAGCGCCGCGGCGCCGCGCACCTTCTTGACGGGCACCGACGCCGCATCCTTGCGGCTCGCGAGGTGGCCGTTGATCATGACGAAGTCTGCCGAGATGACCTCACCCTCGTAGTAGGCGAAGAAGAAGGCACCACGGCCGTCGCGCGCGTACGTCTGCCAGAACGTGCGGTAGTACTCGTAGGGGCGGATGACGAAACGCCCCTCGGCCGTCTTGACGAACAGGTCGTAGAACGTGCGGCACGAGGCGTCGTCGATCGGCACCTCGGCGGTCGTCACGCCGTCCTTGACGGCGCGGCGGATGTTGTAGCGCGCCTTCGAGTCGAAGCCCTTGAGCAGGGTGTCGGCGTCGGGCCGGATGTCGAGCCACACCGTCGAGAACGTGGGCTGGACGTCGGTCGTGCGGTGAGCGCCCGCGGCCTCGAGCGCCCCCCGGTTCTCGGGTGAATCGACGAGCTGCGGCTCGAACTTGATCGCGAAGACGAGGCGCTTCTTCGCCTGCGCGGCAAGCGCCGTCAGCACGCCCGACGGGTCGCTGCCCTCCGCCAGCCCGGGGCCCTGCGGCACGTACCACAGCCGCCCCAGCGGCGGGACGATCCGCTCGAGCACCATGACGGCGACCCCGCCCGCGTCGACGAAGCGGGGCCTCCACCCGGCGCCGGCCTTGATCTCGGCGAACTCCGCGAGCTGGAAGAACGCGCCGCCGTCGGGGTTCGCGGCGACGGAGGCGTTCCAGCCGTCGGGGGCTGATGTGGTGGGGGAGGCTGATGGCGCCGTCACGGTGCGTCCTACGTCTCGGGAATGGATGTTCCCCTCCATCGTGACGCATCGGCCCCGCGCGTCAAGCACCGCCGTCCTCGACGTCGGGCACGTCGCCGACACCGCGCGGAGCCGGGCCGGGCGGCGAGCGCAACACCTGGGTCCCGAGCAGCCCCTACCCAACGGCGATTCTCGGTCACATGTGTCCGTGAATCGCCGTTGGGTCGCTGGATCGCAGATGTGGACGAAAATCGCGGATGGGGACAGGAATCGCAGTTGGGGCGGGGTGTTGACGCCCAGATGCGCAGCGATTCGCCAAGAGCGCCAGGTCTGAGAAACTGGGAGTTCATCTGCCGCCCCCGATCCTGTGGGGCGGCCATCTTGTCGAAGGAGGGCGATGAACGAGCACAGGGGTCTGCGGGCGTCAGGGTGGCCGGGGGTGGTCGTGCTCGCCCTCGGCATCTTCGCGATGGTGACGGTCGAGGAGCTGCCGATCGGCGTCCTCACCCTGATCAGCGACGACCTGGGCGCCTCCGAAGGAGCCGTAGGCCTCGGCGTGACGCTGGCCGGCGCCGTCGCCGGCGTCATGGGATTGTCGACGTCACTCGCCATCGGCACCCTCGATCGCCGCGTCGTGCTCTTCACGGCACTGCTCGTCGTCGCGGCCGCGACCACGGCGTCCGGGATGGCGACGAACGTCGCCGTCTACCTCGTCGCGCGTTTGTGCGCCGGGTTCGGCATCGGCGTGTTCTGGGCGCTCATCGCCATCGTCGCCTCCCGCATCGTCGCGCCCGAACGCGCGGCGCTCGCGACCACCGTCGCGTTCGCGGGGGCGTCGGGAGCGACGATCCTCGGCGTGCCGATCGGCACGTGGCTCGGCACGACGTGGACGTGGCACGTCGCGTTCTACGCGCTCGCCGCGTTCTGCTTCGTCATTGCCGTGGCGCTGTGGTTCCTCGTGCCGAGTGTGCTCGTCGACGAGAAGTTCACGACCGACGGGTACCGCCGCGCCTGGTCCATCGGCCCGGTGCGGCTTGCGTTGCTCGTGACGGCGGTGCTCGTCGTCGCGCAGTTCTGCGCGTACACCTACGCGAGCCCTGCGCTGCAGGAGTTCGCGCACGTCAGCCCCGCGGGTGTCGGCGCGATGCTGCTCGTCATGGGCATCACCGGGTTGTTCGGCAACGTCGGCTCAGCGCCCATCATGCGACGTCGCCCGATGCTTGCGCTGCTGCTCGTCACGTGCGGCATGACGGCCGGCATCGCGGGCCTCATGCTCTCGGGAACCGCCGCCGTCGCGGCCCTCGCGATGGGCGTGTGGGGACTGTTCGGTGGCGCGATGGCCGTCGTGCTGCAGCACTGGGTACTGACGAGCGCCGGGCCCTACGCCGAGCCCGCCGCAGCGCTCGATTCGGGCATCTTCAACTTCGCGATCGCCGGCGGAGCCGCCCTCGGAGCGTTCGTCCTCGACGTCTCGAACATCCACACCGTGTTCGTCGTCGCCATCGTCGGCACACTGACGGCGACCGCCATGGTGCTCGCGTACCGGCGTCGCGTCACGGCCTGAGGGCTGCATCCCGCGGCGAACGCAGGGCCCAGCCGCGCCATTTCGTGCACGTCAGGTCATCGCCGCATGCCCCGAGCTCGAACACGCTGTGGCGCAAGCGTGTTTCGGGCGTGTGACACGGCCTGGACGCCGCTGAAACGCGGGGGCCGTCGTCGGCATAATGGCGAACATGTCGCAACTTCTGCACTTCACGACCACTGACGCGGACCGTTCGGCCACCGAGCCGCTGCGCGACGACATCCGTCTGCTCGGCGGGTTGCTCGGTGACGTCATCCGCGAGCACGAGGGTGAACGCGTCTTCGGCCTCGTCGAGGACGCCCGGGTCAAGGCGTTCGGGGTGCGTCGTCAGGAGGTCGACCGCGCATCGTTCGGCGACACGCTGACGGGGTTGTCGACGCGCGACGCCCTCCACGTCATCCGAGCGTTCAGCCACTTCGCGCTGCTCGCGAACATCGCGGAGGATCTGCATCGCGAGCGTCGCCGCGCCGCTCACGTCGCGGCGGGGGAGGACCCGCAGGACGGCTCGCTCGCGGCGACCTTCCGCAAGCTCGCCGGCGCCCACATCGACGGTGACACGGCCGCCGAGCGGCTGGCGGGCGCCACCGTCGTTCCCGTCATCACGGCGCACCCGACGGAGACGCGCCGCCGCACCGTCTTCGAGGCGCAGAGCCACATCAAGCGCCTCATGCGGGAGCGCACGCGCATGCAGCTCGACCCGAGCGAGGATGCGGAGAACCTGCGCCAGATCAAGCTGTGGGTGCTGACGCTGTGGCAGACGGCCCTCATCCGGCTGAGCAAGATCACGATCACCGACGAGATCGACGCGGGCCTGCGCTGGTACGACGCCGCGTTCTTCGAGGTGATGCCGACGCTCAACGCCGAGCTGCGTGACGCGTTCGCGGCGCTGCTCCCGGGCGCTGGAATCGCGGATGAGCCTGTGCTGCAGGCTGGTTCGTGGATCGGTGGCGACCGTGACGGCAACCCCAACGTCACGGGTGACGTCGTCGCCTACGCCACACGCCGTGCCGCGCAGACGGCTCTCGATCACTACCTCGACGAGCTCGACAAGCTTCAGACGAGCCTGTCGCTCTCCCGACGGATGGCACCCGTCACGGACGAGTTGCTGACCCTCGCGAAGCACGCAGCTGACGCCGGCGACGCCCGCGACGACGAGCCCTACCGTCAGGCGTTGTCGTACGTGCACGACCGGCTCATGGAGACGCATGGAGTCGTCGTGGGGGCTGATCCGGGCGATCCCGGCGCGGTCGGTTCGGCGGGCGCGGCAGGTTGGGTCGGCGCGGTCGGCGCGGGGCAGGGCGGTGAGGCTGACGACCCGTACGTCGCCTATGCGACGCCCGAGGAGTTCCTCGCCGACCTCGACGTCATCGACGCCTCGCTGCGCAGCACCCGTGACGATCTGATCGCCGACGACCGACTCGCCACGCTGCGGGAAGCGGTGCGCACGTTCGGTTTTCACCTCTACGGCCTCGACCTGCGCCAGAACTCCGAGACGCACGAGGCGACCATCGCGGAGCTGTTCGCCTGGGCCGGCGTCTGCGACGACTACGCCGCGCTCGACGAGGACGCCCGCGTCGAGCTGCTCACCGCCGAACTCGCGAACAACCGTCCCCTCGCCGGGCCGAATGCGACGTTCAGCGAGACGACGACGAAGGAACTCGCGATCACCGCGGCCGCCGCACACGCCGTCAGGACGTTCGGTGAGAAGGCCGTGCCGAACCATGTCATCTCGATGTGCACGAGCGTGTCCGACATGCTCGAGACGGCTGTCCTGCTCAAGGAGGCCGGGCTGCTCACGGTGACGCCCGAGGGTCCGCGCTGCAGCGTCAACATCGTGCCGCTGTTCGAGACGATCGAGGATCTGCAGGTCTCCGCGACGACGTTGCGGGCGGCGCTCGCCGTCCCCGCCTACCGCGCCCTCGTCGATTCGAAGGCGCCGCCCGCCGACGCCCCTTGCGCGCAGATGCACCCGGGTGCACCTGCACGCAAGGGTGGGGGACTGCAGGAGGTCATGCTCGGCTACAGCGACTCGAACAAGGACGGCGGCTACATGGCCGCGAACTGGGCGCTGTACCGCGCGGAACTCGACCTCGTCGAGGTGGCCGAAGAAGCCGGCATCCGACTGCGGCTGTTCCACGGCCGAGGCGGCACCGTCGGACGTGGTGGTGGCCCGAGCTACGACGCGATCCTCGCGCAACCGCCGGGCGCCGTGCGTGGCTCGCTGCGCCTCACCGAACAGGGCGAGATCATCGCCGCCAAGTACGCCGAACCGAAGCTCGCCACGCGCAACCTCGAGGCACTCGTCTCCGCGACGATCGAGTCGTCCCTGCTCGACGTCGAGGGTCTCGAACCGTCCGAGGTCGAAGGTGCCTACGCCGCGATGGACAAGATCGCCGCCCTCGCCCGCGAGGCGTACGGCGACCTCGTGCACCGCACCGACGGATTCGTCGACTACTTCAAGACGTCGACGCCCGTCGCCGAGATCGGCGAACTCAACATCGGCTCCCGCCCCAGCTCACGAAAACCGACGTCGTCGATCGCCGACCTGCGCGCCATCCCGTGGGTGATGTCGTGGTCGCTGTGCCGCGTCATGCTGCCCGGCTGGTACGGCACGGGCACCGCCCTCGAACGCTGGATCGGTGACGACGACGCGCGCCTCGCGCAACTGCGCGGCTACGTGGAACGCTGGCCTTTCTTCCGCTCCGTCATCTCCAACATGGCGCAGGTCATGGCGAAATCCGACCTCGGACTCGCCGCCGAATACGCCGAACTCGTCGAAGACGCCGACCTGCGAGCGCGCGTGTTCGACAAGATCCGCGACGAACACGCCCGCACCCTCGCCATGTACGAGAAGATCACTGGCCACGACGACCTGCTGTGGGACAACGCCGCCCTCAAACGTTCCGTCTTCAACCGCTTCCCCTACCTCGAACCCCTCAACCACCTGCAGGTCGAACTCCTGCGCCGTTACCGCGCCGGCGACGATGACCCCCAACTCAAACGCGGCATCCTGCTCACGATGAACGGACTGGCGACAGCGCTGCGCAACTCGGGTTGATGCCCGTCGCAAGCTCCGGCCATCAACCCGAGTGCGATGCTTTTGACGCTGACTCCTCAGCGCTCGCCTAGCGGCTCGCTTGATCGTCGTCAGCGTGCGGGTTGATGGCCGTCGCAAGCTCCGGCCATCAACCCGAGTGCGATGCTTTTGACGCTGACTCCTCAGCGCTCGCCCAGCGGCTCGCTTGATCGTCGTCAGCGTGCGGGCTGACCTCGCAGGCTCGGTCACCCGGAGTTCGACGTTCTTTGGCGCCGACTCCTCAGCGCTCGCCCAGCGGCTCGCTTGATCGTCGTCAGCGTGCGGGCTGATGGCCGTCGCAAGCTCCTGCCTTCAACCCGAGTGCGATGCTTTCGACGCTGACTCCTCAACGCTCGCCCAGCGGCTCGCTTGATCCTCGTCAACGTGGGGCTGACGTCGAAGGCTCGGTCAGCGCGAGCATCACCGGGATGCCACGATGAGGGCATGAGCGACACACTGATCCTGGGCGCCGGCGGGCTGTACCCGCCGCTCGTCGAGCAGCTCGTCGATGACGGCGCCTTGACCTGGCCACGCGGTGGCGCTGACCGACGCGCGATGCTCGACGATCACGCCGCCGACATCCGCGTCGTCGTCACCAGTGCGGGCGTCGGAGCGGATGCGCGCCTCATCGACGCGCTGCCGAACCTCGAACTCATCGCCAACTTCGGTGTCGGCTATGACGCGACGGACGTCGACGCGGCCACCGCGCGTGGCATCCCGGTGACGAACACCCCCGACGTCCTCGACGACTGCGTCGCCGACCTCGCCATCGGCCTGACGATCGACGTCATGCGCGCCATCTCCGCCTCGGATCGGTATGCGCGACAGGGTCGTTGGGAGAGTGTCGGCCCGTACCCGCTGCAGCGGCGCGTCACCGGAGCGAAGGTCGGCATCCTCGGTCTCGGCCGCATCGGGCAGGCCATCGCGACGCGATTCGAGGGGTTCCGCTGCCAGATCAGGTACCACAATCGTTCGCGCAAGGACGTCGCCTACGACTACGAGGAGAGCCCCGCGGCGCTGGCCGAATGGGCCGACGTCCTCGTCGTCGCGACTCCTGGCGGCGCGCAGACGAAGGCGCTCGTCGACGCCGACGTGCTCGCTGCCCTCGGTGAAAACGGCTACCTCGTCAATATCGCGCGCGGCAGCGTCGTCGACCAGGAGGCGCTCATCGAGGCGTTGCAGCATGACGCAATCGCGGGCGCCGCGCTCGACGTGTTCGCCGACGAGCCGCGCATCCCGCAGGAGCTACGCGACCTCGACACGGTCGTCATCACCCCGCACGTCGCGAGCGCGACGCACGAGACGCGCCGCGCGATGGCCGACGTCGTCCTTGCCAACATCGACGCCCACCGTGCGGGCCAGGAGCTGCCCACCCGCGTCAACTGACGATCAATGACGGCCCTTGCGCCACGACCACCCTCGCGGCGAGCGTCATGACTCGTCCTCGGCCTTTCCGCATGGCCGAGCCGGAGGCAGGCGAGACTGCGGATGCCGCCCGCGAGTCCGGTCCCGGATTGGAGCCAGGTGGGCGTATGTGCCGATTCCGAGCGTGTGGGAGAAGACGATGCTGGACGAGGCCGAGACGAGCCGGTACGTGATGCTGGCGCGCCGCGAGTGGAGCGAGCAGGCTCCGAGCGTGGTGGATCAGTTGGAAGACCCGCAGGCGTTCTTCCAGGATCTGGGGCTGCGCGCGGTGACGCGGATCGGGCAGATGTGCGAGCAGATGAACGCGCAGGTGCCGCAGAACCTGTCGTACCTGGAACGGGTGGGGCAGTTGAAGGCGATCCGCAAGCAGGCCGAGGAACTGGTGCTGCAGGAGCTGATCTACGAGCCGCTTGAGCAGCCGCAGTGCAGCAGTCAGAACCCGGGCGAGCAGTTGGGGGAGGTGCAGGCGCAGGCGCCGCACCCACGCGACCTGGAGATTGACGTGGTGACGTTGCGTCACGAGGCGGAGGACATCGCCGAGGAGGAGGGACTGCCGCAGGGCAGCTACGACCCGGAACAGCAGGCGAGGCTGGACTGGATGCTGCACGTTCGCCCGCTGATCGGGTTGGACCCGTCGCAGATGAGCGAGCAGGCGGCGAACGAGGCAGCGGCGCAGTTGAGGACGTGCTGGCGAACAGGCCGTAGCTTTCCGGCCCGTCAGCAAGGGCGATCTGGCTCCGTCTGGGCCGAAGGCGCGCTTCGCGGCGAACCTCACCCTCATGACCACCAGTCGGCAGGTGCGCGACTAGCAGCGCCCCGCGACAGCGGTTGAGCAGCGTGTGATGGCGCGCTGGTCGAGTTGGGGTGCAATCGACTCTTCGGCAGCCCCTGGTGCTGCCATGTTGTCGATCCGTGCGCCGAATGACAGCCTCTACCGAACCCGGGGCGATTCAACTCGCGATATGGATGCCCCGGCGCGGTTGCATCGGGCTGGAAGAAACAACCGCACTCTGGTTAGCTGCAGGCAGACCCGTAATCCACGGGCCCCTCGACGGGCCGCTTCGAGCTGGGGCGGTCGAAGGAGTGAAAGACATGGCAACTGGTAACCGCGCCGTGGTGTTCCACGGTACCGAAGACATGCGAGTCGACACCGTCGATTACCCCAAGCTCGAGATGCCGAACGGCCAGAAGGCCCCGCACGGCGTCATCCTCAAGATCGTCGCAACGAACATTTGCGGGTCCGACCTGCACATCTACCGCGGTTCGTTCCCGGTGCCCGAGGGCATGCTCATGGGTCACGAGATGACTGGGCAGGTCGTCGAGGTCGGCCCTGACGTCGAGTTCCTGTCCGAGGGCGACCTCGTCTCCGTCCCCTTCAACGTCGCCTGCGGCCGCTGCCGCAACTGCCGCGCCCGCCACACCGAGGTGTGCGAGACGACGAACCCCGACGCCTCCTGCGCCGCCTACGGCTTCAACCTGGGTAACTGGGACGGCGGCCAGGCCGAGTACATGTTCGTGCCCTACGCCGACTTCCAGCTCCTGCGCTTCCCCGACAAGGACCAGGCCATGGAGAAGATCCGCGACCTGGCGCTGCTGTCGGACATCCTCCCCACCGCATTCCACGGTCTCATGGAAGCCGGCGCCAAGCCGGGCTCCACCGTGTACATCGCCGGCGCTGGCCCCGTCGGACGCTGCGGCGCTGCTGCGGCCCGCCTGCTCGGTGCGTCGTGCATCATCGTCGGCGACTACGACCAGAAGCGACTCGACCTCGTCAAGCGCAACGGCTGCGAGACCATCGACCTGTCCAAGGACGTGCCCCTGACCGACCAGATCGAGGCCATCCTCGGTGAGCCGATGGTCGACAGCGCCGTCGACTACGTCGGATCCGAAGCTCACGGCATCGGCTCCGACGCGGACAAGCTCATGCCGCAGGCCGCGATCAACCAGGTCATGGACGCAACCCGAGCCGGCGGCGCCACGGGCGTCATCGGTGTCTACGGGCCCGACCCGCTCGCGCCGACGCAGGAAGGAAAGGAAGGCACCTTCCCGCTGGACTTCGGCAAGGTATGGATCAAGTCGCCCCGCATCTCCGCGGGCCAGGCGCCGATCATGCACTACAACCGTGAACTCATGATGGCCATCCTGTGGGACCGCATGCCCTACCTGAGCGACATGCTCAACACCAAGGTCATCAGCCTCGATGAGGCCCCTGACGCATACGCGAAGTTTAACGAGGGTTCGGACGAGAAGTACATCATCGACCCGCACGGGATGATCAAGCACTGATCGTCTTGCACGCCTGAACGTGTGTGTGGGGCCCCCCCAAATTTGGGGGGGCCCCACACACGTTCACCGGCAAGCCTGGGCAACTGGCTCGAACCAGGCCTTTGCAATAGCCGAGGAATGCGGCTGACCGATGTCGAGATGCGCCGTACTTTGCACACGACACGCCTCGAACATTGCACAGTCGGGCCCGGAGCCACCCGCGTGCGCAAAGTCGAGGAAGACCTCAATATCGGCGCGTTCAACTTAGGAAACGCATTGGCTGCGTGGCTCGCTGGCGCCGCCATCGGGGCCGGTTTCGGGTACGCCTCGGCCAACATTGTCAGCGCTATGATGACCGCAGCGGGGTTGGCCCTCGCCTTTGTCACCCTGCGACTGGACGCGCCCGAGCGTCGCCACATCTCATCCCCGCACAACGCATCTCATGACCGCAACGCAAGGGAGAACCCCATGAGTGCCACCCTGCCCCTGGCCGGCCAGAACATCCTCATCATCGGCGGTGCGCGCGATATCGGGTTCGCCATCGCGAACGCCATCCATGAAGCCGGCGCCACACCTGTCATCGGTGCTCGTGACCTGGTGAAAGCGCGCGAGGCCGCTGAGCGGATCCCCGGAGCGCGAGCTGTCAGCATCGACATCACCGACGAAGACAGCATCGTGCGCGCTCTGGACGAGGTCGGACCACTCGATCACATCGTCACCACCGCGTCTGCGCATCACAACGTGCCGGTCTCGCAGCTCGACCACGACCATGTCGTCTCCGCCTTCGAGGCCAAGGTGATCGGTCCGATGTTGCTGGCGAAGCATGCAGCCAAGACGGTTCGCCCCGACGGCAGCCTTCTGCTGTTCTCCGGCGTCGCCGCGTGGAACCCGTCGCCCGGATACGCCGTCATGGGCATCACGAACGGGGCGGTCACCTACGCCGTCACGCATCTTGCAAAGGAGCTCGCTCCCATCAGGGTCAACGCGATCTCGCCCGGCATCATCGATTCCGGCAGCTGGGATGCGATGGGAGACAACGCGAAGCACGAATTTCTCGAGGACTCCGGGCGCGCGACCCTGGTCGGCCGAGTGGGGCGGAACGACGACATCACACGTGCCGCCCTGTGGCTGCTCGAAGGGTCGTTCGTAACTGGCGAGACCATCCACGTCGACGGCGGCGCACGCATCGCCTGACCATCCGGCAAGCCCAACCACCTCAACGAGGTAAACCACCAATAGGGCCGTCCCTAGATTCCGCATCTCCGAAAGTGCACACCTGAGAGGGTGCCTACTTTCGTTGGGTGGGTACACCCCACTGGCACGAGCCGTCGCTCGTCGAGTGCGCGTGCACATAGGGCTGGTCGACGTCTTATCGTCACCGCTGGCCGCTGCGAGACAAAGCGCGTGAGAGCCGGGACCCTTCCAGGCAGGGTTTCCGGCTCTCACGCGTGACGCGGCGCAAGGCCGCCGTCGAATTCTCGGACCGCGATTACTCAGACGTCGATCGCAGACGTCTCAGACCTCGACGCCCGGGTGCGTCAGTTCTTCGTCATGATGACGGTGACGAGGCCACCGGCGGCGGCGAGGTTGCCGAAGAAGGCGGTCATCTGCTGGTTGCGGGCCTGCGGGTCGTCCTTGATGTCCCAGAAGTTGTGGGCGGAGACCGTCGTGGCGGCCAGCAACGGCAGCAGGCCGATGGCGGCGAGACGGGACTTGATGCCGAGGCCCATCGCCGCGCCGAGGGCGATCATGCCGGCGCCGTTGGCCTGGATGAGCTGCTCGGACGTGAGCGGGAGCTGACCCTTGAGGCCGTAGCGCTCCTGCGCGGCGTCGATCATCGGCACGAGGTGAGCGCGGTTCTTGATGGCGTTCTGGCCGCCGTAGACGAACAGCGAACCGACCATCGCGCGGCCGAGAGCCTTGCCGGGGTTGAACATGCGAATACCACCTTCGTTGAAGAATCAACGACGCTGAGCGCGCCGTTCCGTTCGATGCCCAGCCTATGATGTCGCGCTGCGATCCGCATTCCCGCGGGCGTGGATGCCTGACCTGCGGGCTGATGCGGGGTGCGTCAACAGGCCGAGGCAACCGCAGATGGGTGAGCCCCGGAGCGTCAGTTCACCCCGTCGACCGGCCGACCGTTCTCGAGGTAGAGGCAGTGAGGGGCGCCCCAGCCGTGCGCGACGCGCCGTCCGACGGGCTTCGACAGCAGGGCCAGCGCCTCGTCGCGTTCGGCGAAGCGGTGGGAGGCGATCTCGTCGGCCTGCAGGCGGATCGAGGCAATCTGCTTGTCGTCGAGGGTGCCGCAGTCGAAGAGGAAGCGCAGCCCCAGCTTGCGCTCGAGCTTGCCCGGGCGGGTGTCGACGATGACGAGGTGTCCGCTCGTCACGACCAGCCCCGTCTCTTCGAGCACCTCGCGCCGGCATCCATCCCATGGACTCTCGCCGTCGGCCTCCATCGCGCCGCCGGGGATCGTCCAGCCGCTCTTGTATGTCGGCTCGAGGATGAGCAGGCGCCCCGAACGATCGAAGAGCATTGCGCCGGCGGAGGCGGGAATCTCTGGTGGGTTCCATGGCATGGCTCGAACGTATCGTCTCGGGCCGGGGGAGCCGAGCGGGTCATCGCACGTCGTTCGAGGGGCGGGCGTGGTTCGCCCGGCCCGGCAGTGGCCGGGCGGCGCTGAGATGCGCACGGATCGCTCGGCCGGGCGCCGGTCGGAAGAGCCTGTGGCGATGAACCCCTGGCGCGGCCGACGCAGTCTGTGATGTGATCGAGGTAACTATTGAGCATTGCTCAACAATGCTTCACGACGATGAACGAGGTGGCAGACATGGATGTTCACGGCGCGGTGTGCGTGGTGACCGGGGCGGCAGGCGGGATCGGCGCGGCGCTTGCGGAGGCGCTGCTCGAACGCGGCGCGAAGGTCGCCCTCACCGACCTCGACGGCGAACGTCTCAGTGCCACGCGCGAACGGCTCGCCACCGCCCACGGCGACGTGGTCGCTGCTGCCGGTGACGCCTCGAGCGCCGCCGACATCGCCGAGGTCATCGCCCTCGCCGAACGCGAGTTCAGTGCGCCGGTCGACGTCTACGTCGCGAACGCAGGCGTCGGCGTGGGCGCAGATCTGGCCGACGAGGCGAGCTGGGCCACCGCGATCGACGTCAACCTCATGGCGCACGTGCGCGCCGCGCAACAGCTCGTGCCGGGATGGGTGGAGCACGGCCGCGGCTACTTCGTCTCGACGGCGTCGGCTGCCGGCCTGCTCACGCAGATCGGCTCGTCGACGTACGCGACGACGAAGCACGCGGCGCTCGCCTTCGCCGAATGGCTCGCCGTGTCGTACGGCGACAAGGGCGTCGGCGTCAGCTACCTGTGCCCGATGGGCGTCGACACGAACCTGCTGACCGAGACCGGCGGCGCCTCGCGCGTCGCGCAGCGCGCCGTCACCGAATCGGGCCCGGTGCTCACGCCCGCGCAGGTGGCGGACGACGTCATGCGCGCGATCCAGAACGAGACGTTCCTCGTGCTGCCCCACGCGAACGTGCTCGACATGTACCGCGCCAAGGGCGCCGACTACGACCGGTGGATCCGCGGGATGCAGCGCTTCCGCGCGCACTTGGCGTCGAACTGACGTACGCGACGGTGGGGCCGGGCGACGGTCGACCGGAGGGAATACCCCCTGGGGGTATGGTGTTGTGTGTCAGAAAAACACGACGAAGGAGCAGTCATGGCTGAGCAGAACACCAGCACCTACACCGTCATCGGCATGACCTGTGGCCACTGCGAGATGAGCGTGCGCGAGGAACTCGAGGAGATCCCCGGCGTCAGCGACGTCGTCGCCAACCACGAGAGCGGCGTCGTGACGTTCACCTCCGAGCAGCCCGTGAGCCGCGAGCAGGTCGACGCCGCCGTCACCGAAGCCGGATACCAGCTCGCCTGAGGATGATCGAGCCGACCACGCAGACCCCGACCCCCACCCCAGCGGCGCCAGTAGCCCCCAAGGCTCCGGCAACGCCGACGCAGAGTGTCGAACTGGCGCTGACGGGCATGACGTGCGCCTCGTGCGCGAACCGCATCGAACGCAAGCTCAACAAGCTCGACGGCGTCGAGGCCAGCGTCAACTACGCGACGGAGAAGGCACGCGTCGCCTTCGCCGACGACGTGACGCCCGACGACCTCGTCGCAACGGTCGAGAAGACCGGCTACGGCGCGAGCGTCATCACGCCGGAACCGGTTTCCCCGCCGTCATCGGCCGACGCTGACGCCGCGCACCTCGGCGCTCACGCCCGCGAAGCGGGCGAATCACCGGCCGACGCGCACGTGCGCGAGCTGCGGCAGCGCCTCGTCGTCAGCGCTGTGCTGACCGTGCCCGTCGTGCTCATGGCGATGATTCCGCCGCTGCAGTTCACGAACTGGCAGTGGCTGTCGCTGACGCTCGCGGCGCCCGTCGTGGTCTGGGGTGCGTGGCCGTTCCATCGCGCCGCGTGGACGAACCTCAAGCACGGCGCGACGACGATGGACACCCTCGTCAGCGTCGGCACGATCGCGGCGTTCGCGTGGTCGCTGTACGCGCTGTTCTTCGGCGACGCCGGCATGCCGGGCATGAAGCACGGCTTCGACTTCGGCGCGACGCGAGGGCACGGTGCGTCGAACATCTACCTGGAGGCGGCCGCCGGCGTCACGACGTTCGTGCTGCTCGGACGCTTCGTCGAGGCGCGTTCGAAACGCGCGAGCGGCGCCGCGCTGCGCGCCCTGCTCGACCTGGGGGCCAAGGAGGCGACCGTCCTGCGCCCCGGCCCTGACGGCGTCGAGCGCGAGCAGCGTGTGAACGCAGGCGAACTCGTCGTCGGCGACCGCATCGTCGTGCGACCCGGCGAGAAGATCGCGACCGACGGCGAGGTCGTCAGCGGTGACAGCGCCGTCGACGCCTCGATGGTGACGGGCGAATCGGTGCCCGTCGACGTCGGCCCCGGTGACGCCGTCATCGGGGCGACGCTCAACACGAGCGGACGGATCGTGGTGCGCGCCACCCGCGTCGGCGGGCAGACGCAGCTCGCGCAGATGGCGAAGCTCGTCGAGGACGCCCAGAACGGCAAAGCGGACGTGCAGCGGCTCGCCGATCGCGTCTCCGGCGTCTTCGTGCCGGTCGTCATTGCGCTGTCGGTGCTGACCCTCCTCGGCTGGCTCGTCGTGACGGGCGACGTCGAAGCGGCGTTCACCGCAGCCGTCGCGGTGCTCATCATCGCGTGCCCCTGCGCGCTGGGTCTTGCGACGCCGACGGCGCTCATGGTGGGTACCGGGCGCGGCGCGCAGTTCGGGGTGCTCTTCAAGGGCCCCGAGGTGCTCGAGGCGACGCATCGCATCGACACGGTCGTGCTCGACAAGACCGGAACGCTCACCTCCGGCGAGATGTCGGTCGGTGAGATCGTCTGTGCCGGTGGTGAATCCGAGGACGACGTGCTCGCTGTTGCGGCAGCCCTCGAGAGCGGCTCGGAGCACCCGATCGCTCGCGCCATCGCCGACGCGGGCCGCGACCGCGTCGGCGATCTGCCGGCCGCCGACGGTTTCATCAACATGCCCGGCGAGGGCGTGACGGGGCGAGTGCGCGTGCCCGGCTCGAACGCGGAGGCAGCCGCCATGGTCGACGTCATCGTCGGCCGCCCGGATGCTCTCGCGGCCCGGGGCATGGCTCTCGACGGCCACCTGCGTGGAGCCTTCGACGATCTCGAATCGGGTGGCGGGACGGTCGTCGCCGTCGGATGGGGCGGCGCGGCGCGTGGCGTCATCGCCGTCACCGACACCGTGAAACCGACGAGCGCGGATGCCCTGCGCGGACTGTCGCGCCTCGGCCTGCACACCGTCCTGCTGACGGGCGACAACGAACGCGCCGCGCGGAGCGTCGCCGACGCGGTCGGCATCGACGACGTCATCGCCGGTGTGCTGCCGGCGGGCAAGGTCGACGTCATCACGCGCCTGCAGGGTGAGGGACACGTCGTCGCGATGGTCGGCGACGGCGTCAACGACGCTCCCGCGCTCGCGCAGGCCGATCTCGGCATCGCGATGGGAACGGGCACGGACGTTGCGATCGAAGCGGCCGACGTCACCGTCGTGCGCGGCGATCTGCGTCTCGTCGGCGACGCGATCCGCCTGGGCCGCAGGACGCTGCGAACGATCAAGAGCAACCTGTTCTGGGCGTTCGCGTACAACGTCGCAGCGATTCCGTTGGCCGCCGCGGGGCTGCTCAACCCCATGATCGCGGGCGCCGCGATGGCGTTCAGCTCGGTGTTCGTCGTGCTCAACAGCCTGCGGTTGCGCCGATTCGGCGGGACGGCGGAGCAACAGTCGAGTCATCGATCGAACGAGGAGGGTGGGCGCGCGTGAACGAGACGAAGTCGAAGGAGCCGGCCGTGGAGGCGATGCGGCAGGAACCCGTCGTCGACGCACTGACGGGGGCTGAAGACGCCCTGGTTGACGCTGTGGAGCCGGGCAACGGGGTGGCCGATGGCGGCCATCACGCCGCGCGGTCGTCGTGCTGTGAACCGTCGAAACCGGGGTACGAGAACGCCGGGTCGAAGGATGCTCTGTCGAAGCGGCTCAAACGCATCGAGGGGCAGGTGCGCGGCGTCGAGAAGATGGTCGCGGACGACCGGTACTGCATCGACGTCCTCACCCAGATCGCGGCCATCCAGTCGGGGTTGAAGGCCGTGGCGCTCGGGCTGCTCGACGACCACATGGCCCACTGCGTCGTCGAGGCTGCTCGAGCCGGGGGCGACGAACAGGCCACCAAGCTCGCCGAGGTCAGCGACGCCCTACGCCGATTCGTGCGCTGATGCTCGCCCGCCTCACGCAGCCGAGTCAGTTGATGCTGGCCGAGTCACACAGGACTGACTCGGCCGGCACCAACTGACTCACCTGCGCGGCGCCTGGGTGCGAGCGCTGGATCGATCACGCCCCACACACTCGAGCACGCGAAAGGCGTCAGCTGTTCATGCCCCGCGCTGCGACGGCCCAGGTGTCCACGAGCGTGCCGTTGCGTACGACGTCGACCGCGTTGGCCAGGTTGATCGCGTTGCAGCAGTGATTCGGCACGACGCGCACCGTCGAGCCGAGCGCGGGCAGGGAGGCGCCGGCCATGTCGACGACGGCGTGATGCTCGGACATCTGCACGATGCGCGCGTCGGGATGGTCGAGCAGTCGACCGTGGCCGCTCGCCCAGGGCGCCTTGTCGGCAGCGAGCGTCTTCGACCCGGCATCGAGCACGAGACGCCCACCCGAGTGCGAGACGACCCGCGCGTGTGCGGTGAGCGCGATATCCCCGGCCGCGCAGGCTCCGAGTTCCCACTGCTGCGCATCGTTGAAGACGTACGCACCTGGCCGCATCTCCGTGGGGGCGGCATCCGTCGACGGGCCCGTGCCGTCGTTGACGGCGGAGGTGTCGCCAGGCAGGCTCGTGAGGGCGCTGCCCGACGACGACGCAGCCCTCAGCGTGCCCGCGCGCGCGCCTTCGCCGGCGCCGTTGCGTGCAGCGAACGCCATGCTCGGGCTCGACCCGCCGCTACGAACGTGCGGTTCGATTCCCTTGGCGCGCAGGGCTCGTGACGCGCCGGCGAGCGCAGCGCGTTCGTCGTCAGCGGACTGGGCTCGGCCTTCCGGCGAGTACGAGTGGCCGGGAAAGGTGAAGACGCCGCGCACGTCGAAGCCGAGGCTCGCGATGCCCGCGGCGAGCTCGCCTGCGTCACGCGCCGGGATGCCGGTGCGGTGCTGACCCGAGTCGAGCTCGACGAGGACCTCGACCACCGCAGAGCCGAGCGGCTTGCGCAGCTGGCGCGCGGCCGTCATCGAGTCGCAGCCGACGCCTACGCGCGCGCGTTCCGCGAGGGCGCGCAGGCGCCGCCCAGCCTCGTCGTCGACCCACAAGGGGGGGTAGGCGATGAACACGTCGTCGAAGCCCGCGTCGACGAAGACCTCGGCCTCACCGATCGTCGCGACGGTGATGCCGCGCGCCCCCGCGTCACGCTGCATGGTGGCGATCTCGGGCATCTTGTGCGTCTTGACGTGCGGCCGCAGCGCGACACCGGCGTCACGACCCAGGCTCGCCATGGCGTCGATGTTGCGTTCGAGCACGTCGAGGTCGGCGACGAGGCGGGGCGTGGCGGTCACGAGAACTCCTGGCGGTCGGATGCATTCATTCTGCCGGTCGCCGGCCGCAATCTTGTGCTCCCTGTGCGGGGAACCGCGCTTCACGTGATGCGTGGCGACGAATCGTGACGTGCGCGGGCGCGTCACCAGTCCGCGCGCGTCGTCTCGTGCTGTCCTTCGAGTTCGGTGAATCCGGCGTCGATGATGCTGACGCGGCCCGGCGTCGCGGCCCAGTGCGCCGGTGTATCGCGCACGATGCGGACGCGGTGGTCGTCGGCCGCCCACCGTGCGCGCTCCTCGCCGCTCATCGATTCCCACGCTCGCTGCGCCGCGTGCGCGCACTGCGCGGCGCTCTTTCCGCTCGTCATCGTGACGAGGGGGCTGAGGCGGACGGTGACCATCGCATCCACGTCCTGCGGGTCGCGAGCGTCGCTCGTTCCATCGTCGGGGTGCGACGGGAGCTGCGTGCCCTCGACCTGCATCTTCTTCAGCTCGGGCGGCAGCGGTGACGTCGGCGCCGGCGTGAACGTACGAGCCTCGGCGCTGCCGTGACGCGCCGTCACCCCGTCGAGGGCCTGCGCGTCACTCCAGCGCTTGCCGCTGCAACGCCTCACGATCTTGCGGATGGCGATGCCGCGCCAGGCGTCGACGGCGTCGAGCATCGCCGTGTCGGGGGCGGGCGTCTCGACGCCGCCAGCGGCGCCGTCGTCGTCGGCGCCGTCGGCGTCAGAGGACACGACGGGGTGCGCGCGGCGCTCGGCCTCGACGAGCAATCCGACGCAGGCCTGCGCGGCCGCGGCGCAGGCGTCGAGTTCGTACGGTGGCGCGGTCTTCTCGACGCGCAGCGCGATCTGCATGGCCAGAGGCGGGGCGTCGGTCTCGGGCGCGGGTCTCGTCTCACTCACCGCACCATTGTGGGGCAGGGGGCCCGGGGCGCGAAGAATGGCGACGATGCGAGCTGCCACGTGTTGGACGCCGCGAAGGCCCCCCCCCCCCGGT